>JAYTDF010000047.1:0-15231 GCA_043736035.1 Candidatus Parcubacteria bacterium | reverse complement strand
CCTGTCTTTAAATACACTGCAGGACTCTCATTTGGTACTATACTGCTTGGTGTTTAAAGACAGGTCCAATTAACCCTTGTTTATCAAGATAATTTAGGAAAAATAATACACCGAGTACCAATATGGCTATGCCAAATTTTGCCAAATTTGTTGCAAAATTATCTTGATGAGATACAACTGCCGGTATAGGAGTTTGTACCTGTGTTTGGACTTCCGCTTGAGGTATAGGTGTCCCTGCACTTGGTGTGGCTGGTGAAGATACAGGTATTGGGTTAGGATTTTTAAATTTATTTTCGAGACTGGTAATTCGTGAATTTATTTTAAAAAGGTATAAAATAATAAATACTGTAATTATAAATGTAAACATAGTATAATAATATCATGAGTAAACTACCAATGATATGGGAAGAATACAATCATTTGTATTTTCCAAAGGACAGAGACTGGAAATGGTCAGTTGCCATAATCTCTATAACAATCACCTTGATTTCATTTATGTTTTCGAATATCACTTTTGGTGTTCTTATAATGGTGGCCACCGCCGTACTACTTTTACATGCTTTTCAAGAACCTCGTATACTTCGATACGAAATAAATACTAAAGGAATTCGAATAAATCAAGAATTTTGGTCATTTACTGATATACACTCTTTTTGGATAGAAGATAATAGAGAGCATCATATCAATTCAAGAATACTTTTTGCTACCAATGGTATTTTGGATTCTTTGCTCGTGCTGACGTTACCCCTAGACACCACAAATGACAGAATTCACGATATTCATGAGGAATTGGTGAAAATTTTACCTGAGGACAGAATTCAGGAATCGATTTTTCAAAAAGGATTGGAGTATCTTGGTTTTTAAACCATTTTGAGGTATATTGTCTAAAGGCTCTCGTCGTTCAATGGATAGGACAATAGTTTGCGGAACTGTAAATTTAGGTTCGATTCCTAACGGGAGCACAGTAAGAAAAACGCCTAAAAGGCGTTTTTCTGTTGTGCGACCGAGCAAGGCGACAATTCGCCTTGCGTTTAGGAATCGAAAGGGTTCTCCCATATTTTCGAACAGTTCAACTGTGAGAAAATGGGAAACCCGTACTGGTCCTGTAAGGACCGATTCGTCTCTTTCAAAATACACAAAATCACGCTACCATTACCTCATATGCAAAATAATGAAAATGGTTTTGTTACAAGTTTATTAGTACTAATTATAGTCGCAATGATTATCGCAGGAGGTGTGTACATGTATAAACCCAAAGCACCAATTCTTACAATAGATACAAATACACAAACACCTAATCAAGATATTCCTATCAACAAAACTATTGATACAAAAACCACTCCAAAACCAGCATCAGTAACACCAACAGCATGGAAAACATACGATTCAGGTCGAGGGTTTTCATTTAAGTATCCAAATCATTTTATATTAGATACTGATAATTCCACTCCAGAACGCATTATTTTTAATTATTCTGAACTAGACCAGAAACAACTTATAGTTACAGTTGAAACTTCAAATGCATCACTTGAAGAAATTGTTAAGAATACATTAGCAAATGAAAAAAGTAATTCAACTCAATTTGCTATTTCTTCTACACCTTACACTGTAAAGAATTTAAATGGATATTTAATTATCCGTCAGAACCGAGACATGCAAAAAGATAGTTATTTCACCTTTAAAACAAAAATTGATACTACACTATTTAGTTTTAACTATACATACAATCCATCGAGTGCATCACAAAGTAATTTTTACGCTGAAATACAAGCAATAATTTCAACTCTGAAGTAATTTTTTCGAAGTAAGAATTGAAAAGTACAAAGCAAGGACTAATACAACTACTCCACTAAAATAAAAGATATCAGCCACATATGGCGTAAATTTTAAAATATTCATACTCGATAATAAATAATTCCAATCATGAATAACACCATCCCCTCCTAACAGGGGTAATTGCATTTGAATAGAGTCTCCTGCATACACCGAAACATTTATAAAATTTTGCCCAACCCAAAATAAAAGTAATGATCCTGAATAATATTGTTCTTCTTTGTAAAAATATAAACAGCAGACTATAGGAATTAATATTTGAAACAATGATCCCCCAGCTATGCTAATAAATTGTCCAAAGAAAAAAGTGAGTGTATGCCCCGCTTCATGAAAGATGAGGTTAATACTGTCTATAAAGTGCCATTCGGTTGACGTTGATGCATAATAGAAAAAATAGAGTGAGACTAAGATAGCAAAGATAACTTTTGAGACATTTAAATTTTGCCATTTATTCATACCATGATTGTATCAAATAATAATGAATGCTGGTACCAAATATGGTACTATCACTATATATGTTAAAATCAATCATTCATTTTTTCGATCGATTAGAAGATAAAACCAGAGGCAAATTGAGTCATATACCAGTTGTATATTCGGTAGTTGGAGGATTTTTTGTAATCATGTTTTGGAGAGCGGTTTGGGAAACGATAGATATTATGTGGAAATCTGATAACTATATCTTAAACTGGATATTCTACCCCCCAATCTCTATGGTTATATCTATCCTTGTACTCTTGATGATAGGTTTGATGGTATCAACTTTCATAGGACATAGGATCATCATGTCAGGATTAAAGAATGAAAAGAAGTTGGAGGAAAGAGCTGAAGAAATGATACAGGAGGAGGAAATTACACTGAAGCATGTTATGACAGAGCTGAGCAAATTGAGAAAGGATTTTGAGGAAAGAAGGTAAAATATGATATAATCAACCTATGCCATCATATGAATCCGCACTGAGCCATGAATCAAATATTCAATGGTCTGCCACCGCTGAAAGATTTCAATCTAAAATCGACGCTGAAATAGAAAGAATCGGTGATGCTGATCCACGAGTTGTAGACCTAAACAAATTAGAGTCAATAATACACTCCTCATTTGCAATATATGAAAAACAAGGAAGAAGTATCGTGTATGTAGAAGACGATATAAAACATAGACTAGCTAACACTCAAAATGAATCAGATGAAAAAATCTATAAGCAAATACTATTATTCTTAGGGGGAACTTTTGAATTCATGATATAATCAACCTATGCCAACCCTGCCCCAAGCCATCACCCTCCTCACAATATTATTCCTCTTCGGGTACTGGACCGGTATATTTCTCCTCTCCTATCACCTTATCCGCTTTGGTATTGGAACTCATCCTCGTCGCATTGCATTTGTAATGATTTTAGGTTCAGTATTATTAACAATAATGAGCATCATGCTTTTAATAAATATACGATAATATATGAATCCTAACTTTCCACAAATCATAGATGCAACTACTATAGAAATTAAAACTCAAAGTCGAGGGTTGTTTGATTTTCTCGCTCATTCAGAATTAAACTTTGAGGGTAAAAAAGATCATGAGAAAATTTTAGTTTTTACTCGACGACATTGGTATGTTCTTTTAAGTCCAGTTATTGGTGCTGCCTTTGCCAGTTTTCTGCCTCTTATACTTGTAGTAGTAGGTGCAAAATTTTTACTCATGTATAACTTATCTGGTGCCTTTACATTAACATGGGTTATTTATTTGATGATACTTTGGTTCACATTGTTTTATAAATTAACAATGCATGCACTAGACACATGGATAGTAACCGACGAGAGAGTTATCGATATACAGCAGTTAGGATTGTTTAGAAGAAAAGTTTCAGAGCTCCATCTTGAATCAATACAAGATACATCAGTAAACACAACGGGTATTGCGCAATCGTATTTGAACTTTGGAAATATAGAAATTCAAACTGGTGCTACTGCACAACGATTCTTGTTTGAGCAAGTGCCAAGGCCTATACAAATAAAAGATACAATTATGGAGGCAGCTGGTAAGTTTGAGGTGGATAGTGATAAAAAGCTCGGTTAAAAAATAGGCATTCAAGGAAAGGATGCCTATTTTTTAACCTCACTTCAGAGGCCTGTACTCGAGAGTGCTGATAACTAAACCTGAAAAGCAAAATAACTTAGACTTTTTCGTCTAAGTTATTTTCTTTGAGGGTTTTACTTCAACGTTGCCTTCTTCACCATAGCATTAAGTCTAGATTTCTTTCTCGCTGCTGTATTAGCCTTGATAGTATTACCTTTAGCTGCTTTGTCCAATGCAGAATATGCTTCTGATAAAAGATCATTAGCTTCTTTAGTTTTACCTTCTTTTACAAGCTTTTTAACGGCTTTTACAGAATCTTCAACTTTTTTCTTACGTCTCAAGTTAAATACTTTCTTTTTTTCACCTCCTCTAAGGGCTTTTTTGGCTGATTGTGTTATTGGCATATTAGTTTATTATAGTATATTAATTATTTCCTTGCGTCAACTATTAGTTTTTCAACATTTGGTGGTACAGCTTCGTATTTAGCGAATTCCATAGTGTTTGACCCACGTCCTTCTGTCATAGACCTAAGCTGTGTTGTGTACCCAAACATCTCTGAAAGGGGTACAAGTGCCTTGATAGCTTTGTTGAGTCCACGATCTTCCATTCCTTCTATCTGTCCTCTCTTTGATGAAAGAGACCCTGTCACATCACCCATGAACTTTTCTGGAACAACAACTTCTACACGCATGATAGGTTCCATGATAACAGGACGAGCCCTCTTCGCTCCTTCTTGGAACGCTTGTGATGCAGCGATCTTGTAGGCGATTTCTGATGAGTCCACGTCATGTGATGATCCAAAAGTAAGTTCACAAGATACACCTGTAAGTGGGAATCCGGCAACGATACCTCGATCCATAGCCTCTTTTACACCTTTCTGAACGGCCGGGATAAATTCATTTGGAATGATACCCCCTTTAATAGAATCGATGAATTCATATCCAGGTTCACGGTGAACATTCTTTGGAAGTTTCGTACCTGGCTCAGCTTCAACCAAAGGTTTAAGGTTGATACGAACGTGTCCGTATTGACCCTTACCTCCTGACTGTTTAGCATATTTGTAATCAATATCTTTAACTTCAGCGGTAATAGTTTCTCGGTAGGCTACTTGTGGCGCACCTACGTTCGCTTCTACGTTGAACTCTCTTTTCATACGATCGATCATGATCTCAAGATGTAGCTCACCCATACCTGCGATAAGAGTTTGCCCAGTTTCTGGGTTTGAAGTAACACGGAATGTAGGATCTTCATTTCCAAGTTTACGAAGCGCGATACCCATTCTCTCTTGATCAGCTTTTGTTTTTGGTTCGATAGAAAGTGACACAACAGGCTCAGCAAACACAATAGGTTCAAGGATAATAGGTTTATCAATATCACAGAATGTGTGCGATGTAAGGGCTTCTTTCAAACCTACGGCCGCAGCGATCTCTCCAGCGTATACTTTTGTGATCTCTTCTCTTTTGTTAGCCTGAAGGCGCACAATACGTCCAAGTCTTTCTTTATTTCCTGTTGTTGAGTTATATATGTATGATCCTGCTTCTATAGTACCTGAATACACACGGAAGAATGTAAGCTGTCCAACGAATGGGTCAGTTTGCAATTTGAATGCAAGAGCTGAGAAAGGGGCTGTATCAGATGCTTCTCTTGTCATCTCTTCGCCTGTTTCTGGGTCTGTACCTTTTACAGGTGGTATGTCTAGTGGAGATGGTAGAAATTCTACAACGGCATCAAGTATAAGTTGTACACCTTTGTTTTTTAGAGCTGTTCCTGTAAAAACAGGGAAAAGATTGTTGGCCAATGTTCCTTTTCGTATAGCGAACTTTAGTTGTTCGATAGTAAACTCACCGCCTTCAAGATACGTATTCATCATATCATCATCTTGTGATGCGGCTGCTTCTACAAGCATGGCACGGTACTTTGTGGCGTCTTCCATGTATTCAGCTGGCACGTCAGCTTCGATAACATTACTTCCCATCTCACCTTCAAATGTATATGATTTCATTTTCAAAAGATCGATAACACCTTTCATATTCTCCTCTTCTCCCATTGGGATTTGCATACGAACTGCATTTTTTGTAAGTCTGTCTGTGATTGATTTGAATGATCTTTCAAATGATCCACCAGTTCTATCTAGTTTATTAATGAAGCAAATTCTTGGAACATTGTATTTGTCAGCTTGTCTCCATACAGTTTCTGATTGTGGCTCAACACCAGCTACACCGTCAAACACAGTAACGGCACCATCAAGAACTTTCAATGATCTCTCCACCTCCACTGTAAAGTCTACGTGACCTGGTGTGTCGATGATGTTAAATCTATGCATGTTTGATTTATCAGTTCCCATGTAAGTAGGGTTCCAAAAACAAGTAATGGCAGCCGCAGTGATGGTAATACCTCTTTCCTTCTCTTGCTCCATCCAGTCAGTTACAGCTTCACCTTCGTGAACCTCCCCGATCTTATGTGACATACCTGTGTAGTAGAGTATACGTTCTGATGTTGTTGTTTTACCAGCATCGATGTGAGCGATGATACCGAAGTTTCTTGTTTTTTCTAATGAATAATCACGTGCCATAAATTTTGTGTGTTGTTTTGTGTTATATTTGTTTTATTTATAAAGGTCCTGACTTTTTCGTCCATTGCGGAAAATCAAAACTTGTGCGTGAACTATAGCATGGATTGATGAGGATTTCTAGGGGGAAATAGATGTTTTTGGGGTAAGAAAAAGAACGCCGACTTCGGGGAGGTGACGTTCGATTAAATGAAGGTCAGGAGTGTGTAATTAACTTGCTAATTCTAATTGAGAAACAGGAACACCTGTATTACTTCCGTCAACAAAAGCAAACTCACTATCTTCGCTGAAACCTGAAATTTTTCTAGGTTCATCCCACTGATTTGTATCCTGACTTACCCAATTAACCATTGCACCCTTATTGATTTTATTTTCAAAATTTAAAATAAGATTCTTCTCGTCGACTTTTGCAGAAAACTTTATATTTGGGAATCTTTTTGTTATATCAGAAACTAGAGCACTCAAACCATCAATACTTATATCAGCAGTTTTAATCATTTCTAAAATATTTCTACCAGCATTGTCAGCAATAACTGAATCTTTATCAATTTCATTTCTATCATTAAGCTGATAGGTTTCAGTGTAAACACCGTTCTTTTTTAAAAGATTAGAAATGAATTCACCCGTTGATTCAATATCATTTACATATTTCTCATCTTTTTCAAGACTAATCTTATCCAGTCTTTTTTGTTCATCTTTTGTATAAATTGGTATTATAGGCATATTTTCCATATATTTATATTATCAAATTTTGTATCTTGAGTCTATTTATATATAATAATAATATGAAAGAAACACTAGGAAATGAAAAAATTGAAAATCATAAAGATACCATCGAGGCAATAAAAGTTCTTTCAATATCAGCCCGAAAAGAAATTATTCAAATGATTAATGATTTAAGACCAGTAGCCGAAATTATGATAATACCTACATTAAAAGAAAGGATGCTACCTGCTATAAAATATTTACAAGACAATGGTTTTACCATTATTCCCAAAACTCGTGACGATAGGTTAATATGTTTTGTATCGAAAGAACATGATTTGGCACAAGAGGCATCTGATCTGCTAGAAAATGGTGGAATTAAAAATAGTAAGCGCTTTGGTGAGTTAATGGGTTTTCCTTCTGGCTCGATAGAAGCTTTTTTAGATAATAAAAACAATTTTTTGAATGATGAAGAAACAGAAAGAGTAATTGGGTTCCATAATCATTTTGTAAACGTAGCTTTATCTAAAAATAATTTAGAGGAGAGTGTTGAGTATTTAAAAAAAACCTATAAAGTACTTCTGGAACAGTCTCCTGATATTTTTGAGGACGGACTACCCATAGGAGAAGATGTCGAAGAGTTTAAGAAAAAAGTTTCGGATTTTGTTAATAAATAAAGTAAAATTTGAGACCAAAGGATTCTAGCCTACCTACGAAGCCTATTGCATCAAGAATTTTCCCTGTAAACTTTATACCTAAACTCAACATTCACTAAACTTTATAAAGTTTTCCAAATTCAAACCATGTATATAAAGTTACGATTACTAACTAAGATTTTTCTTACCCTTAAAATTCCTCTTCGACACCAACAACTTCCCCGTCTTCTCCTCAATATCCCTCCTGGTCCGCCCAGCAACCTCGCCACCAGTTTTAGCATCATGCTTAAGTGCAACAATACCCTGAGAATCTTTAGTTGTCGAAAGCTCAGTTGTAGTAGCCTCACCAAGCATCGTCAAGATAAGTTCGATATCACCCATATGATCACGAAGATTGTCTCCGGCTTTTTTATCAAGACTTTTATGATCCATGTATTCTTTAGAAGTTTTATCAAAAGTTGCTTTATATATCTCATCGGTCAATATTGCATAATTAGAACCTTTTGCCCCTCTGTTTTTCCATTCATCAGTTAAAGTGTTTCTAACTGCTATACCTCGCATACGTTTATCTATCCAAGACTTGTCATAGCCTTTCTTCTCATATAGTTCCTTAGCTCGAGTCACGGCCAGTTCAGGGTTTGCTATCTCTTCCAGTCTTTCCTTACCTACACGAGCCAACCACAGCTTGAAAGGTTCTGCTTTGTGGGATGGGATTGATTGGAGGAGACGAAATATACCTTCCACATCTAAAACATCAGCAATATAGCTTTTACCGTCAGCAGCAACCAATTTCAGTTGGTCACATTTCGTGACCAACTGACTTCCTTCATCTTTTAAACGATTTTTCAAGGTTGTCCAATAGCTTTTAGCCTTCTTATAGTCAGGTTGATCAGTCAATGCAGAAACCGTATCTATGACAGAGAAAAACCACTTCTCCTCGTGCCATACACGACGGATTTCTTTGTCTTCAAAGATGGTTATTTTTTTGTTACGTGTTTTTTTGTTCATTAATTAATTATTTAATTATATCATCGGTGTCAAATTTGATTATCTGTAAGATTCCCATATCTAAGTATAGAAAAATCGCTTTTTTTCCTGGAATTAAGTCTATAAAAATACTCTGTTTTCCTTGACTTAAGTCTATATTTTGCTATATTAAATCCATGTATAAAAGAACAGTGGAGGACAAAATTAAGCAAAACCTATTTAAAAACAAGGTTATTATCCTATATGGACCAAGACAGGTAGGCAAAACAACCCTGGTTAAGAAGATATATGACGAATACCCTGAAGAAAAGGTGTATTTGCAATGCGATATCCCCTCTCAAAGAGCCCTTGTTTCAGACCCTGAACCCAAAAAGATCATGGAGTATTTTAAGGGAAAAAAACTAATCATCATTGATGAGGCTCAGCTTGTAGAAAATATTGGCGTGGTGCTTAAAACCATGTTTGATACGTACCCTGAGGTACAAGTTATAGCTACAGGTTCTTCAAGCTTTGATTTGGCAAATAAAATACGAGAACCTTTAACAGGAAGAGCGTATGAATACATGTTGTACCCATTATCTATACAAGAAATCATAGATCACGATGGTTATGAAGGATATCTATCTAAGCAGGAACTGTATATGACCTATGGTTTTTATCCTGGCTTAATAGACAAAAACACAGATGAAAAAGAACAGTATCTATCAATACTCCAGAACAATACATTTTACAAAGATATCTTTAGTTTGGAAAATATAAAAAAACCAAAAGCATTACAGGATTTAATATTAATGATTGCACAAAATATAGGTTCTGATTTAAATACAAATAACATTTCAAGAGAAATAAAAGCAGATAATAAAACAGTTGATAGATATCTAGATATATTAGAAAAAATGTTTGTTATCTACAGGCTATATGGTTATTCAAATAATAAAGTAAATGAAATCAAAAAAGGTTATAAAATATATTTTACTGACATAGGTATACGAAATAGTGTGCTCAATGATTTTAACACTATGGATAAAAGATTGGATACAGGCGGCGTATTTGAAAACTTTGTCATCATGGAAAGAATAAAATATAATTCTAATAATAGTTTTTTATACAATACTTACTTTTGGAGAGATAAAGATCAAAATGAAATTGATTATGTCGAGGTAAGAAATTCTGCCATCAATGCATATGAATTTAAATACAAAGATAGATCAAGCAAGTCTTTGTATTTATTTAAAAAAACATATCCTGATGCGAATGCTGAGATTATTGATAAGGATAATTATATTGAGATTTGTAAAGGGTAATTAACTTAAATCAAACACGTCAAGGGTATGGACAATTTGTCCATACCCTTTAGAATACATAGGATCAGATTACATTGTTTAAAAAAAACGCCCAAACCCATTACAGGTCCGTGCGTTTGATGATAAACAAGTCTGTCAGCCGAATATATAATCCGCAAACCTTTCATTGTCTGCATGAATACTCGCTTTCAAGCCTGTTACTTCCGACAACATCTTAACAATTTCCGCGAATTCTACAAATGACATATATTGAAAGAACAATTTGTCATCCTTACCCTCCCGTATTCGCATATGTTTTGAGTTTCGGATAAACGTAATGGTTCCTTGCCCTTTGAACCACCGACAGATATCGCCTTTTTTCAGCTTCGTGTTTTTTCCGTTGTGTTGCATATGAATGTTCTAGACTAAGAATTTTGAACAATACTCCGCCTTAACAGAATCATCACTCTCCAAGGCACTAGTTACGAGTGTGATTACTACATGCTGAGGTAGCTTAACATGACCAAAATATTTTCGGATTTTCTCAATTTTCTCATCAAGAGTATCGCGATAATATCTAGTCATTTTATCGACCTTACTTATCTCATCAAGAATCCACAATTCAGGACTCAAATGTTCAGCAAGCAGTATAAGTGCAATTCCTTTATCAGAATCTGGATCAAATTTTTCATCTAAATAAAAAACAGAGTTCCACAACTTGTACATATCAACATACTCCGCAGCCTTCTTAAAAAGCCCAGCATCATCCGAACATTTGATGATTTCAGAAATAATGTGAGTGTCTGAATCCTTTCTGGATAATTCTAGTCTTGCCGAAAGAATTTCAGTCTTTCTCTGTTGGGAAAGCGATGTGAACCATTTGTTAGGATGACCTGTGTAAGACCCAACAAAGTGAAAACGTAGGTCGGTAACAGCTATTCGCTCATAGTACGGAAATACTACATCGTCAGATAGCCATTCATGCTTTTCTTCATGCCAGATATTATCACTTTGTAAGATAAAGTTATTTACAAAATCCTGGTCAACGTATTTCATGAAAGGAACAGAAGCACCTCTATAACTTCTAGAACGAAAATCCTCGACAATAAGATTCTTCACAGACCGCTTGAACATAACATAGTTCCTGATTGGCGAATCTTCAGGTATGCTCGAAAGCAACGTAACTACTGTCGAAAGAAGCTGGTTACGATAAGCATTCTCTTCAATGTTCCAGTTTTTCGGATTTGCCTTAAGTTTTCCTAAGGCATCATCTACAAGTTTCAGAATTTGTGGCTTTTTCATGTTATTTTTATTGGTTAATCTAATGTGCAAATCTCCAAGTAACATAATATAGTAAATGTCAATATATGTCATGAAATATGACTACAATATTGTGAATATACATAAAACCTTTACATATAAACATATTTAATATATACTAATGTTGTCCACTTTTATGACACTAAACAATTTAACCCAAAACCTAATAGAATATGGCCTTAATGACAGAGAGGCTTCAATCTATCTTTACCTATTAAGCAATAAAGATCAGACTGTTTTTCAGGTTGCCAAACACCTTACCCTTCCTCGAACTACAGTATATAGTGATTTAGAAAGGCTAAAAAAACGTGATTTAGTAGGCATATTTAAGAAAAACCAGGTTGCATACTGGTATGCAGAAAATCCAAGACGTCTGGTTAAAGAAGCCGAATCAAAAACCAATATAATAAAAGAGATATTTCCAGAGCTTGAGTCATTACTCCAAAAAAACACCCTTCAGCCTGAAATACGCTTTTATGAAGGAAAGGATGCGATAAAGGATGTTATCAATGGGTTTTATGATATTTTAGAAACAAAGACAGATAGAAACCTATATACTATCTCCCATCCTGAACTATTGGAGAATTTTCCAAAGTATTTACCAAACGTCCTTAACCGTAAAAATAAGCTTAAAATCTTTACTCACTTGATAGCACCTGAATTTGTTAAAGATTTAAATCTTGCAGCATATACCAATGATGAATATAGAGAAGTTAGATTTTTGCCAAATCAATTTTCATTTAATTCAACGATGATTACCATGGATGATCATGTTGCATTATTTTCATTAAAAGATGGAAATATATATGCGGTGACTATTGCGTCACCAACTTTTTCAAACATGTTTAAGCAGATATTCTTGTTTGTGTGGAGTGCAGCGGTTAAGGGAGGAAAATAGATTTTTAATCTTTATATCAAAACTTAATATTTCCAAAACTTTATAAAGTCTCATCACCCTGCCCTAACATACCTCACCGCCCTTCCTTCCCCCATTCTCATCAACAGCTTCAGATTTACCATCTTCGCCAACGATTCCCTTATTGTTATCATTGCAATATCAGGCAAATATCCATATATCTCCTTTGGAGACAGGCTTTCATAAGTAGAAAATAAATCATATATGCTTTTCTGTTTTTCTGACAACAATAATATAGGGTGTTGCAAAGATGATATTTCAACAGCCAAATGTGCATGTGCCAATACACTATCCAAAAAGAAGTTAAGCCATGCTGTTATATCCTCATCTTCAGTTTTGTGATGAGCTTGCGTCTTTCTAAGTGACACATAATATTCATCTTTATTATTTTCAATAATCTGATCTAGAGAAACATAAGGCACGTACGAATACCCAGCTTGGAGCATAAGCATGTTTGTCAGTGCGCGAGAGATTCTCCCATTACCATCCTCAAATGGGTGAATGGCCAAGAATTCAAAAACAGCATTTGCAATACGTATAAGCGGATGAGTTTTTCCATCCTGTTTTGACCCTTCAAACCAAGAGAACATATTATCCATCTCTGTTTTCGTAAGCCAAGCTGGGGTAGGTTCAAATATCTTCGTTTGTTTGCCATCTGCATCTATCGCAACAACAAGATTTTCTTTCTTTTTATATTGTCCTTTATGTAAGATATCTTTCTTTGAAAATTGAAGAAGGATGCTATGAAATTGTAATATATACCCTTCTGAAAAAGTCATAGAATCATAATTATTAAAAACCCTTGAGATAAGATCAGCATACCCTGCAACCTCCTCCTCGTCTCTATTTTTTGGCTTTGGGAGCTTATTTTCTTTTAGAAACCGGGCAACATCCCGATCTGTCATCGATGACCCTTCTATACGTGTCGAAGAACCTGTACTTGTGATAATTACAGACTGCTTAAGGCTTCCCAAAAGCTGAGGGTGCATGCTTGTTGAAAATTTCCAGACAAGCTTGCACTCATCGATTTTTGATATTTTATAGAGTATTTGATCGTCGAGCTTAACTCGTTTTTCAAATCTTTGGTTTAATTCTTCATTCATAAGTATATGATATCATAATCGTATGTTTTTAACAACATATGATAGCATATGATAGCATATGATTAGTGACCAAATTATGAATAAAGGCTGTTTTTTCACAAGATTTTCGCAACTGAGGCTCTGAATCTCTTTTAAATATAAGCATATATTTCAGGGTATAACAATTCTTAAGTTAACATGAGAATTGTCTACCATTACCCTTAAAATTCGATTATTGACAGAATGAAGTAGGTCACAATACGCTATTTTAGACTACTGAGCATTCAACCAAGCAATAGCCTCCTTCGGATCAATAAACTTCGGTGACGCTGCCTCATTTTCCAAATCAATATCCCGAAAACGCACCTTCCCCAATCTCCCAGTCTCCCTACATGTATCTGAACACCATATAAACTATTCTTGTCCCTACATTCCTGACACACCATCATATGCACATGACATTCATCATTGATGCAGTTATCAAATCGCTCAGTCTTCCCATTACACATATCACACACCCCGATCACCTCTCTATCCTTTGTAAAATTCATCACCACCCTGTTATCAAACGTAAACAACCCTCCTCGAAAATCCTTCCCTGGAAACTCCTCCATATATTTATGCATTCCTCCATCGAGTTGATACACTTCCTTAAATCCTTTTTTTAATAAATACCCAGATGCCTTTTCACAACGTACACCTCCAGTACATACGGTTAATACTTTTTTGTTTTCTATGCCCGGATTTTCTTTTACAATATCAGGCAACACATCCGCTATCTCTCTAAAGTTTGTTATTGGTGGATTGATAGAATTTTTAAAATGCCCAACTCTAAACTCATAATCATTTCTCATATCGATCACAACAAAGTCGTCATTGTTTTCATACCAAGAACGAAGCTCTGCAGGTTTTAAGTGAACTCCAGTTAATTGATTGGGGTCTATGTCTTCAGTTCCTAATCCCAATTTAACAATTTCACTTACAATCTTTACAGATAGATTATGAAATGCAAAACCAGTGCCAACAGATGTTTTTATTTCTGCGTCTGACAGGTCGTGATATTTTAAATCAGTTTTTATTTCATTAATATATTTTTCTATGTCTGCATTCTTTCCTTCAAGTGTTACATTGATTCCCTCTGATGCTAGACGAATTCTTCCTGTAAGGTTATATTTTCGACATATTCCTCTTTGCCAATTCAAACAACGATCCAATTCTAAAATTTCCGTGTATTTGTAAAATAGTATTACGGTGTATGATGGGTCGAGAGGTTTATCTTGAGAGATCTTCATGGGTAATTTATAGCATTAAAAGTTTTGGGAATCCAATATAAACAAATTTATTACCAACCAAATCCAGACATTATAACAATAACCCATCCAGTAAAACCAATAATAAGTATCCACCATGCTGTCAAAAAATAGTCCTTAGCAGATGTTTTCTTTTTTTCAATAGCACCACTAATAGCCAACACGAACGAAATAATAAACAATATTCCTACCTGTACAAAATACAATGAGGCCATAAGTTCAAGATATTCCTCCATTATAACAATGATCATTGTATACAGTAAGAATATAGCAATATTTGTTATTAATATTGGTTTACTAATTTTTGTATTTTCAATCTTAGTTTGAGAATAGTTTTGAGAGTTTGACATAAATATTATTATATCTCAGTAAAACAAAAAACTCCACCACTGGAGTCTTTCATTTATCTATAAAAATACGAGATTACCAAGCCATGTGCGCGAATGCTTTGTTCGCCTCAGCCATCTTGTGTGTGTTCTCTCTTTTCTTCATCGCT
>JAYTDF010000046.1:0-10628 GCA_043736035.1 Candidatus Parcubacteria bacterium | reverse complement strand
CTTATTTTCAACCTAAGAAAATTTTTCAAATCACCTCTTAAACTATCTCTATCGGCTGTAAGTGAATTTTCCAGTTTTATAGAATTAGAATTTACTTTTGAATCAACAAGAGTGTGTAGTATCACCTCATCAAAATCTTTGGCTTTGAAAAATTTTCTTAGGTTGAAAATAAGTATATCGGTATCATTAACCAATCCCTGACTTGGAATCAAATCATTCTTAAAACTCTCATCATACTTCAATGACTCATGACCTTTATTTCTTAAGAATTCGTCAGCCACATCCTCAGGCAAGTTTAAATCCGACCTATGATATGGAACATTTATTGTATAGTTTCCATCACCTGTTTTTATAACCTCAGCACTAGTCTTGGGCAATATGTATTCCAAAAATGAAATAAGCTGATCTGGGATAGTTGAATCCTTTGAATCTATCATATTGGCAATAGTGTCAATAGTAATGTCAATAGTTTTCTTATTCTTTTTATTGATTATATTTTCTATACTATCTGACAATTCTGTCTCATGAACTTTGATTTCTGGTTTATCCCAAGTCAAAAGATGAATATAATCCTGCACTGCCAATAAAAATCTTTCTTTATTTAGCCCTTGCTCAAAACGTTTTGAAGAATCATTTAATAGATTTAACGATCGTGCTGTTTTTCGTACTGTTGTTTGATTAAAATTTGCTGACTCTAGATAGACACTTGTAGTATGAGCGTCAACTTCTGCTTTACTTCCTCCTTTTACTCCAGCTATAGCGAGTATGTCTTTTGAATCTCGTATTACAAGAGTGTTTGCTTCTAATTTTACTTCTTTGCCTCCAAGTAAAGTTATAGTTTCACCCTCTTCCGAAAGAGCAACGTGAATATGTCCGTACACTTTATCAGCATCAAACACATGAAGCGGTTGTCCTGTATCAAACATCACAAAGTTTGTCAGATCAACCAATAATGATTTTGGATTTTGACCGATTGCGAGTAGAGATTTTTTAATCCAATCGGGTGATTCTATATTTTTAATGTTTTCTATTTTTGTTAATGAATACACCGGACAGAGTTCTGTTAAAAATTTATTTACTGTTTCGTGATTAACTGTGAATTTTGTTAGTTCTATATCTTTATCTGTAATATCAAATCTAATATGTTCATCAATAACAAGTTCTGCAATAAGGAGTGATAATTCTAAAGCCACATACCGAAGACCGTGTGCATAGGGTCCACGGTCTGGTGTTATCTTGATATCATAGATAAAATCATCCTCTTTTTCCTCGAGGGATTCTATCTCAAAAGCATGCATAGTAAAGAGTTGAGCAATCTCTTTTGGAGATGGTAGGATTTCAGGGTTTTTATAGTATGTCGTCAACCAGTTATGTGAAATAAGCATAGTATTAGAGTACCAGAGGAGCTTTTTATTGTAAATGCTGGGCGAGTGAATTTTACTGAATAAGTTCACATACATATGAGACTCTAGTATTATCAAACTAGCGTCAAAACAAAATGCGAATATTCAACAAATTTAAAGGAACAAGAGGGTTTGTATCAACATACAATCACCTGCTAAGGTTACGCAATATGGACGAATCAGCAATACGAAAAGCTAAGATACTTACCCATGTACATAAACATGGTACAGAGAGTGCAGTGGATGCTTTTGGTGTGGGAAGATCGACAATCTTCACATGGAAGAAACAGTTGAAGATTTCCAATGGTCACATTGGAGCATTGAGCAACAAATCACGAGCACCGAAAAGTCGGAGGTTTCGAATATCTAACCCTGTACTTGAAGATAAAATCATAGAACTCCGAGGAATAATTCCAAGTATCGGTAAGACTCAGATATATCATCAAATCAAAAATAGTATCAAGACTTCAGGGTCAACTGTAGGTAGAGTACTTAAGGATCTAAAGAAGCAGAACAGATTACCTCTTCGTGGTCAAAAGCCTGAGAAACAGAAGAAAACCATAGAGAGAAAGCGTAGGAGTAAGAAAGTTGGCTTTGAGATTGATACAGTTGTTCGACATGTCTGTGGAGTGAAATGGTACTTTGTAAATGCTATTAACATTGAAGATAGAAAAGGGTTTAGTTATGCAACAACAAGTCATTCATCAGGTGAGTCCTCTCAGATATTCAAACAGATTGATATGCATATTAAGCAGGTCCAGACAGACAACGGTAGTGAGTTCCTTGATCACTTTCATAGATATTGTGAGCAGAACAATATTGAACACTTCTTCATATATCCTCGCACACCCAAGCAGAATGCGCATATCGAACGCTTTAACAGAACTCTTGAAGAAGAGTTCATTAGATGGCAGAGACAGGTTATGTGTGACAGAAACAACATTGAACTTCTTCGAAAAAAACTTGCTGAGTACATGAGCTATTACAACAATATTAGACCTCATACAGCCTTAGCATTTCTACCACCGATGGTGTATACTAAAAAGCAACTAGAGTCTCATATGTAGTGGACTAATACATTTACTTGCATAATTTTTTGCCTAGGTGTATAATAACCAGGTAACACTTCCCCAGCAGGAAAAGTTACATACCGGAACAGAAATTATTCAGTTCCACTTGCACATTCTCTCGTGAGAAGTTTAAAATCGTTAGTTTGGCCTGTGCACTCTCTCTCGATTTTAAATCTCTTACAAAACCCCGTCCGTCTCTTACGAGTCGGCGGTTTTTTATTTGCAAAATTCGCACCACCGCACTCTCATCTTCTAAACCTGAAATAAAAAATATTCATTCTTTCCTTGAATGAATATTTTTTCTTGAAAGTTTATTCCTAAAACCATCTACTAAACCTTATGTCTCCCGATGACATATCTCTGATATCATCAATACCATATTTCAACATCACCAGTCTCTCAAGTCCCATTCCAAAAGCAAAGCCGGTATATTTTTTTATCTCATCATTATCCATCTTTCCATTATCTTTAAATCCATGGACCAAAACTTCTGGATGGACCAATCCTCCACCACACACCTCTAACCATGTATCTTTCCATAAAATATCAACCTCAAAACCCGGTTTTACGAATGGAAAATAACTCGCACGAAATCGAACTTGAATATCATCACTGAAGAATTTCTTAAAAGCATACGTAAGTGTATTTTTTAAATCAGCCATAGAAACATTCTTATCAATACATAATCCCTCAAGTTGATGAAATTCTGCCTCATGAGTTGCATCAGTTGCTTCATTTCTAAACACTTTACCCGCTGAAATAATCTTGATTGGTGGTACACTTTCATTCATGCATTGTATTTGAGAATTCGAAGTCTGTGTTCTTGGCAAAATTCTTTCCATTGATCCCGACTTCTCTAATCTCTCAAAATTTTTTGGCAACCAAAATGTATCTTGGGAATCACGTGCAGGATGATCTTTTGCAACGCGCAATGCATCAAAATTTTTCCACTCGGTCTCGATCTCTGGACCATTATAAAAATCAAATCCAAGTTCTTTGAAAATATTTATGAATTCATATATCGTTTGTGTTGTTGGGTGTAAACTCATGTCTATATATTACTTTTTATTTTACCTCTTTTTAGTTGATGTTGCTTTCGTTGTTGAAGCAATTGTAGTACTTGCAGTCGTACCTTTCGCCGCTTTCCAAAGTTTTATTTCAGGAATATATGATTCTATTTTGACCACATCTTGAAATCCGGTGTACGTCTTTTCATTTATAACCAATGTTGGACTTTGGGTAATCTTAAAAATAGACAATAATGTGTCAAGTGCAGGGTTATCAGATTTTTTATCTAGATAATACACTCGTATCTCAGGATAATCAGAAATAATCTTATCAAGAATTATTGATTGTTTTGCACAGTCAGCACAATCAGTACCATAAAAATACAAAATCGATACGGTATTCTTTTTACACCGATCGTGGAATTCTTTTGCAAGGAGATAATCTTTTATCTGTAGTAATGAATAATATTTTTTTAAAGAAATAACATTATCATTTTCATACCCAAGTTGATTCTCCAGAGATTTTATTTTCAAAGCCACATTGTTTAAGTCAACGTTAAAGCCAATATCACTGTCTTTATTATCTACAATATGTTCACATGATGTTTTTTGAAGTAATGAGAATCTTGTTTCTACTGATAATATATCGAGGTTTATCCTGCTTTCCAAGTCTCGAAGCGATTGAACTTTTTTATCACTGAACACATTAGACAACCATATAGAGAAGAAAAATATAGCTAAAGTGATTATAAAGGTATAGATATATCGTTTTTTATTCATAGTATTAGTATACAGATTTTTTAATTTATCGCCACAGTACTTTCTTTTTAACAATACTGTTATATATAGATTTAAGTACCCAGATAGGTGCTAGGAAAGAGAACATTACGAGAAAATATGGAATATTCCAAAAGTTTTTCTTTGATACATTTGATATTTCTCTTCCGAAGAAATATTGCAATATCACACTAATATAGAGGAACATTGCCATGATGACGTAGATCTTTGTATTTATAAAAAAAGTATCAAATGTTGGAAACTGTAATTGACCTATACCCACTAAATATATTTTGTATATCGTTTCTATGATTGAGAGAATAACCTTATATACTGAGTAGATAAAAACAAACAGCAAGATAATATACGTGAACAAGGTCATTGGTAATGTAAACACCCCAAAGTTTTTATATTTTCTGTTAAACAACATCGCTTTGTAATCCAACATATTCATTATGAAGCCATAAGACCATCGGAGTCTCTGTTTGTACAATTTTTTAATAGTATCAGGACCTTTAGTCCACACAATAGCATCGTGAGCATGACGAACTTTTAATCCAGCTTTTTGCATTCGTATTGTTAATTCAATATCTTCAAGGTTGTGTGCATTGTTGTATCCCCCGACTATTTCGAATACTTCTTTTCGAAAAACAGAAAATGCACCTGGAACAACAAAAACCGCATCAGCCAGGCCGAGCATTTTTTTAGTAAACGAAAAAATTTCATATTCAATCTCTTGAGCTTTTTGAACTATGGTTTTTGGTTTATCTATTAACACTGTTCCACCAAGCGCCATAAGCGCTTTATCTTTCATGAAATAATGAGCTGCTTTTTTCATAGCTTCAGGATTTATTTTTGTATCTGCATCATAGGACACCACTAATTCTGTTTTTAGAAAATTAAGCGCATGATTTAACGCTGAATGTTTTCCCCCGTTTTCTTTTGTTAAAAGTGTTACTTGATTATGGTTAGCAAATTGTTGTAAATTTTTCCATGTATTATCTGTTGATCCGTCATCGATCGCAATGATATGAAATTTATCCTTCGGGTAATCTAAATCTAAAACCGAACTTAAAGTGGCAGAAACTGAGTCCTCTTCATTCCAACATGGGATCAAAAAAGTTACTGTTGGGTACTCTTTATCCTGCGGAGGAGTTTCGTCTTTTTCTTTTGGTTCTATCGCACTCTCAAAAAACACCAAAAGGAAAAAAACCTGTATATATATAGCTATAAACAAAAGTGAAGTGTATACGATGTCGAAAGAATTTAACATAGTCTAAGTAAGACTATATCACAAATTTTGGTTTATAACAATTATGTACTCAGTGAGAGTTTGTGGTTTTCCCCGAGTATCGAGCCAAGAAAATTTGATTTTTAAAACTCGACTATTATCTAATAATTGAAGATTGTATTCCTCAAAACGTATATACTGCATAGGAGTTATAGTTTTATTATTGTAGACATTTTGTATATACTTTTGGTCTAACTTTTGCGTTAAAATCAGTCTGTTGTTTTTATCAAAAAAATTTAGATTTTGATTAGTTATAGTGATATGTGATTTATAGAGATATTGTTGCAATATGTTTAAGTTTTCATACACTTGATTTTTAACATAATAATTCTGATTGTTGTTTTGAATAATCTTTTGTAAATAAAAGACCGATGACATGATCAGTAAAAATATAATAGAGAAAATACTCATGTATAGAAGTAACTCTATTAATGTCATACCTTGATTTCTGGTGTTTATTTGAGCCATAGAATGTTTGCTTGATTATTAATAAGTATTGAAAACAGAAAACTATTTTCAAAGCACGTGTACGAACTAACCCTATCGGGTAAATCTACTGTTTTTAATATATGTAGTTGTTTATCATACATTTGAAATTCTTTATTCCCAGCCGATGAAAGGATAAGTATATTCTGATCAACATTTTGAATAAAATCTATGCTGCCATATGCTTTGTATTTATTTATATAGTTAAGTGTAAGATTTTTAATTTCTAAAAAAAATAATTCGAAGCTTGCCACTGTTCTACCGAGATATATGTATGGTTCTTGATAATACACACTTTTTCCATTACCGAGAGACAGTGGCGCATCATAGGCAAAGGTTGAATTGAAATCTGTATCATACACAAAAAGCTCAGTGTCAGACGCATTGGCAACAAATATATTTCTTTGATTTTCATATATATCAGAAACTTGTCCACCCAATTCAATTGATTTCGTAGGCAATTTTGGAATATTGTTTTGATCTATAGGTAAAACAAATAACTCTCCCCCGCTATTATTTTTCTCAGTACCTATAAGTAGATTTTTATTATATAAATAGACTTTTTTAGGCAGCGCTCCAGAGCTACGTAAGCTATCAATCTTTATATCTCCCACCTGTGACATCGAGGTGTTATTTGAATTTATTTTTAAAGTCTTGACATGACTATTGACACTTGTGTTTAAAACATAGATAAAATTATCATGCAAAAGTGCATCATTTATTCCAGGACCTATATCTAAAGACTGTAACAACGTTAAGCTAATTTGATTCGAGATTATACCAAAATCAAATAGAAAAATATCTTTCTCCGTTGTGGATGCTGAGTTTGTGGTGACAATCAATTTATTTTTATTAAAGATGCTTATACTTGTTATAGGTGTGGTAGTTGAAATATATGCACCCATGTTCAAGGTTTGAGCAATTGATAGATTTGATTGTTGATTTTCGTTTAGATAACAATATTTATTTGAATAATTATAATCAGTGAGCATAAAGGGTTTATTATTTGTAAGCTTATTTTTTAACATAATTGTTGAAATGAAATAAAACATAAATGAAAACATGATGGCCAGTATTGCTAATGATATAATGATCTCTATTAAACTGAATCCCCGGGTGACTTGTTTTGATTTATCAAAACAGAAATGCCCTTGTGGTACTTTATTCATATTATTGTAAAGATTGTGTTAATTGATACATTGGTAGAATTATTGAAATACAAATAATTAGTACAATAATTCCAACAAAAATTATAAGCATAGGTTCGACCATTCTTTGAAATCGTTCAAAGGCATTAAATAAATTTTCTTTAATATTGGTATGGCAAATTCCAAACACTTCGGTAAAGGTACCAGTTTTTTCACCGGATTCGATAATTGATTCCCAGTCTTTAATTTTTTTATATACTGGTTTATCTAATAATCTTAATGATTGAGCACAAGTATTGCCCTTATAGACAGAATGCTGTACTTTTTCAAATTGTACCTTAAGATCTAGGTCATTTACCGATTCTGAAGCAAATAGGAGTGCGTCTGAAATCGTGATTCCGGAATCCATCGACATATGTATCACCTTAAGCCATTTTTCTATATGCCAGTAAAAGTAAATTTCTTTTACATATAAAAGTTTAGATAATACGAATCTTCTCAATTGAGACATGTGATGTAGAACAAAATGAGTATTTTTAAAATACATGAAAGCAACAGATAGTATGAAAATTGAAATCAAGTCTATATACCAATACTGGATGAGATGCTCACTCAAAAACATTATGATTTTTGTAGTTATCGGTAAGTTTTTTAAATCTTTAAATAATGGGGCAATTTTTGGAATAATTACTAGTAGAATCAACAGCAACAAAGCACCAGTCATACAAAGCACAAGGATTGGATATATAAATGCATTGATTAGTTTTTCTTTTTGGACCTGCTGATCTTTTAGAAGTTGACTCAGAGATAGAAAAATAGTATCTATATTTCCAGTTTGCTCTGCGACTCGAATAAATGATATTTCCGTTTTTGAGAAATGAGTATTAAAATCAATGCCGGAGAGAACATCAGACAATTTTAAACCACTATCCACCTCTTGATGGATTTGCATTGTCTCTTGGCAATCACTGGCAATCTTTGTTGCACTCGATAAGGATTGACCTGATTTCAAATAATAAAAGTTTTTCTTGTACCAGAGCGATCTATATTGTAAATTTTTGATTTTAATCATGACTGTAAATCTATTGATATGCGATTAATTTCCTCCTCCGTTGTGACATGTCGACTATACATATCCAAACACGCATCACGCAAAAGTGTGTGACCTTGAGTTGTTAAATATTGTTCTATTTCATATGGAGTTTTTTTCTTATGAATCATGTCACGCATCTCTGTGTCTATTGGAACTATTTCGAATATTCCTTTACGTTGCCCATACAGACCAATATCATAATCAAAGACCCTGATTAATCTTTGACTCAAAATTAACGAAATAGATGAAGACAACAAATATGGTTCTATACCCATATCAATAAGCCGCGGAATAATAGACGCTGCACTTGGAGCATGAACTGTGGTCAGTACAAGGTGTCCTGTTAGTGATGTTTGTATAGCAGCCAGGGCTGTTTCTTTGTCTCGTATTTCACCTATCATGATTATGTCTGGATCTTGTCTCAAGATACCCTTAAGCGCCTCCTTAAAGCCAAAATCTTTATCATTGTTTACTTGGATTTGTCGTATACCAGGTATGGCCGATTCAACCGGATCTTCGATGGTTATGATATTTTTATTGTGATTACTCTGATTTAAATATTTTAAAGTTGTATAGAGCGTACTGGTTTTACCTGATCCTGTCGGTCCAGCAACGATTATGAGTCCAGAACTTTTCTTCAATGATTCTTTATATACCCTGATCTGATTATCGGCCATACCAAGCTCTCCGAAACTTTTATACTGATCATTTTCAGGTCGTAATAACCTCATAACACAATTTTCACCGTAGAAAGTTGGTGCTATTGATACTCGAATATCCACTCGTTCATTGGTTGCATCTGAGACATAATAAAACCTCCCATCTTGAGCTTTATCATGAATATCAGATCGTAAGTTTGCCAAGACTTTTATCTTGCCAATACAAAGATCTAATAAATCAGAATCAAAATATCCACTGTCATGAAGGTTACCGTTGATACGCATTTTGATATAGACCTGATTTACCTGCGGGTCTATATGAATGTCTGATGCATTCAAACTAATAGCCTTCTCGATCAGAGAAGAGATGAATATATGTATGTCGTTTTGATATATGTTTTTTTCCACATATAGATTAAAACATATTGAGGTTCAAGAATATTTGAAGAAAAGATAAAGTTTTGTGGGAGAAAAGATAAAGTTTTGCTGAAGAAAATTCATAAACAAAAGAAAAAAACTTTGTCTCTCTCACTCTATGTTGTCAATAGTGTTAACTTCCTCGGTAAGGCTGTCTTTCTATCAACCTTGATATACCATTTTAACTAATTATATATTATAATAAATACATTACTCAATAATAAAATAAAAAATGAATACAAATTGTACACTTAACGGAGAATCGGTTGCCTGTCCTGAATTTTTAAATAATCTTTCTGGTCCCTTTTTAGGAACACTCATAGCAATATATTTCGTGTTAATACTATTTACAATCATTATCCCTTTGTGGAAAATATATGTAAAAGCCGGCAAACCTGGATGGGCTTCTATTGTGCCAATCTATAACATCGTCGTAATGATACAAATTGCTAAAAAACCAGTATGGTGGATCTTCCTTATGTTTATTCCAATTGTAAATATTTTCGTAGCATTTATACTTATACAAGAGTGGGCACGAAATTTTAATAAAGGTATTGGATTTACTATTGGGATGATATTGTTGCCATTTATTTTTTATCCAATTTTAGGATATGGAAAAGCAGAGTATGTGAAAGATGAAATCATGCCTATATCACCATCACCTACTCCTGTTAACTAAAACCTGTCACCTAATGTCAAAAACTGCCCATTGGAGCAGTTTTTCATTGCATATCATATTTCTCCACCTTGTCACTTATCTTAATTAAGTCATGATCTTTCCATTTCCATGTGATTTCATTCTCAAAATACAACGACGCTCTGCGTCGGTCCTAAGATGACTGACATGATACAATGGAATACATGGCAGATCATATATACAAACGACACAACAAGACGCTGCTCATATATCACATAGTCTGTCCAGCAAAATACAGGAGAGACATATTCACTCCAAAAGTAGAAGAAACATTGAAAAAGATTTGCTTGGAATTGCAAATACCTTATGAACTCAACTTTGTCGAAATAGGGGCTGATATCAATCATGTCCACTTTCTTGTACAAACAATTCCAAGCAAATCCGTTACAGAAATCATAACTACAATCAAGAGTATTACAGCAAAACATATATTCAAACTACACCCTGAAATCAAAAAGGTGCTGTATGGAGGCAACCTCTGGACTTCAGGATATTATGCAAACACAGTCGGTCAATATGGTAATCTGAAAATGCTAGAAAACTACGTTAAAAACCAAGGAATCCCCGAATACAAACAACT
>JAYTDF010000045.1:0-11222 GCA_043736035.1 Candidatus Parcubacteria bacterium | reverse complement strand
CTTCGCATCTCGATAAGATTGCCCGGCCGGACCGGTAACAAGCTCTGAGAAGAGTCGCCTTTCCTTCTGTTCAGCAACAATTTTTCGGTGTTGCAACTCGAGACCGGAAGGATCTTTTGCCGCAATTACCCCGAAGATAGCTGTGGCAAAAGCAGTAATTCCCATAAAGCACAAAATGCAGATAAATTTTTTGTTGATGGTCATATTGATGTGTTAAGATTGAGAGTTCATTAAGTCAAGGTACTTTCCCTTTAGGTTTAAAATATCATTTATCTACATTTTGTCAATCCCTCCGTAATGGTTCACTAGCTTGGAAACACCCACACATATACAATCAAAAACATGGCACACACAAACAACAAGCACGCTCCAAAGGTAAGACACGATGCAGCCCAACTTGTACTCAACAAAGGATTAGGGGTACGAACCGTTGCAAGACAATACGGAGTATCACCTGGAACCATCTCTAAGTGGGTACAGAAGGCAAAGAAGATTGGACTCCATCCAATACCAACATTATCATCAAAACCCAAGCATCATCCACATCAATTAAGTGAGGACTTAGTCTGGAAAATATTTCAACAAAGAATCAAAACAAAACGATGTTCAGAAGTAGTTCATCAAGAACTATTATACCAAGGAATCAAAACATCACTCTCATCTGTAAAGCAAACACTTGATAGAAATGGTTTGTTA
The DNA here is from genome assembly GCA_043736035.1 of Candidatus Parcubacteria bacterium. GTDB lineage: Bacteria > Patescibacteriota > Minisyncoccia > Phycocordibacterales > CAIZLB01 > CAIZLB01. The sequence goes on along the minus strand of JAYTDF010000045.1, from coordinate 10,526 downwards.
AAGAAGAAAAGTCTGTGGAAAAGATATCATCCACCTGTAGAGCGTCCATACCCTTTAAAACCAGGTGATTTAGTCGAAATGGATACAATACATCTGATGATTAGTAAGAAGAAAAGAATCTATGTCTTTACTTTAATGGATGTCTACTCTAGATGGATATATGCAAAGTCGTATCAGAACATGAGTAGTGCAATTTGTTTGAAGTTTGTCCGTGAAGCACAAAAACAATCTCAATTTAATTTCAACATGTTGCAATCTGATCATGGACCTGAGTTTGGAAAGTGGTTTGTCACTCAAATCAAAAAGAATCAACGATATACTAGAATTGGCAAGCCAAATGACAATGCACATATCGAAAGAGTAAACCGAACTCTTCAGGAAGAATGTCTGGATCACACTAAGAGAAATCCTCGAATCATTAATTGTGCTCTCAAGAAATATCTGAGATACTACAACTGTGAACGATTACATCTCGGCATCAACCTCAAAACACCACATCAATTATTAACAGAGTGTTTCCAAGCTATTGGTTAGAATACGTCCCTCCTCATTTTCCAAAATAAAAACAGTACACAGACCCCATACCCCACCAAAATCAAAACGCATATTTTCCTATCAAACAAAATATACGCATGTGAAACCTCCGACAAAAACTTCACCAAGAAAAACACTGTCTTCAAAATTATATTATTCACCAAAATACACACACCAGAAATAAGCGGAAACAAACTCAAAAATCCCAACAACATAATAAATGGAATCAGCGGTAAAACCAAAACATTAGACAAAAGAAAAACCGTAGAGAAAGATCCGCTCATAAAAATAATATACGGAAAAACAAAAACTTGAGTTGCCAACGTTACCGAAATAATTTCTCTCAAAAAACTTGGCAAAAAATTCAACCAAGAAAAAATCATCACCTTGTCAAAATATTTTGAGAATAAAATCAGCCCGTACGTTGCACAACAAGTCAGATGAAATGAGGGATCATAAAAACTTCCAAATGGATTTACAATTGTCATAATCAAAACTACGATGGTAAGTGCATACACTTGATCAGTTCCTTTTTTGAAAATCACGAGCGCGCAAAAACTAGAAATAAATGCTCGGTTAATCGGAGCACCTCCCCCGGTCAGCAAGACAAAACTGGTTACCGAAAGTAGGGTTAGAATCTTTTTAATAATTTCGATAGACACACTTTCTTTTACTCTGGAGAAAATTAAATCAAAAATACACTTAATACAAAAAATTATAATCGAAACATTTGAACCCGAGAGCACGATCACATGAGACAACGAAACTTTTTTAAATATCTCCAAAGTCTCCGGACTCATCAACCCCTTCCCGGCAATCAAAACTCCGGCCACTAGTCCGGCATAGGGTTGGTCATATTTCTCTAAAAATATTTTTGTGATTTCTATCTTTTTAGAGAGAAAATATAATTTAACTTTTTCATAATAGGTTAGAGTTGGGCACTCTACAATTTTCTGGGCAGACCCAACTCGGTACAAAAGATATACTCCATCTTTAGCCAGATATTCTGTGTACGGAAAATTGTATAGAGTCTCTCCCTGAGTTTTTATATCTGGTCTCGAGACTGTTCCTTTAACTTTAAGACAGTCTCCAAACTGAATATCTGACATGGAAGAACTTGTAACTTTATATCGGACATCACCACCCTCCCCGATAAAAGTCATCTTAAAATTTGAGCTTCCGATCTCATTTTTTATCTGAAGAACAGTCTCTAATTTTTGTGAGGATGAAGTTTCAAATCTAATATCCAACTTTCTCTGTCTTGCATTGAAAATATCAAAGCTCCGGTAAGTCGAAGCAATCGAGAGGGCTATAAGTATGATGAATATATAAAACTTCACCCCACTATTGTTACACAGTGAGGTTAAAGTTTTACTGAAGAAGTTCTAAAGTTTTAATCAAATCTCTGATGCCAAGTCTTAAAGTCTCCATCAAACATAATTTTAGTTTCACCTATGTCAGCTGATGTGGTTGCTATGATATCCGCCCTGTTATTATATGGATTGTCCGCATGTCCTTTTACATAATGCCAGTCGATCTTAACTTTCTTTTGTGAAACTGTTTCAACTGTGCGATCTAACTCTTGCCACAATTCTTGGTTTAACACTTCTTTCTTTGCTGCTGTTCGCCAATTATTCTTCTTCCAGTTGTGTATCCAAGTTGTTATACCCTGTAATACATATTTCGAATCAGAGTATACATTAATACTTTTAATATTGTCATCAATGTTATTCAGTGAAACTTTTAATCCTTCAATAACACCTTTAAGCTCCATCTTATTATTCGTTGTGTATTTATCATGACCACCTAGTTCTATGACTTTCTCATCATTTATAACAACAATAGAGGCAAATCCTCCTGGACCCGGATTACCACGTGATGAACCATCTGTATAAATTGTTATATTATTTTTCTGAAACATGTATGTATTCCACTTTAACACGAATCTCTTTTTTACCCAAAAAATTACTCTCTTCAACTCGACCGTATATATTGTATTCAATGTTTGGTTGTATTTCTTGCAGTAGTTTATCGGCAAAGAAGCTTATATATTTCACAACATCTTTCTTGTTATAGTTTGAAGAATATTTGTAGGTGTCCTGAAACAATTCTGGAGTAACTGTTTCGATCTCTTGTTTGTCATTTAAGAACTGTTCTACAACGAATTCGATATGCTCTTTCTGTTTACCAAAATATTTGATAGTACGAAAAGACACCTGTTTGATACAAAAAAGTGGGTTTTGGTTTTTCATTCCAAAAGGTTTCATCTGAGCTAAATGCTTGATTAGAAAACTATCAACGTTGTTATGGGTGATCTTGTATGATGATTCATCGGCAACAACTTCTTCATCGAGCTTTGCACTGTTACGTATGTCTTTATATTTTCTAAACGCCTCTCGCATCTCACCTTCAAATAAATCTTTCTTTTCTGCAGCAAATGCAAAACCACCAGACGCATGATGTCCGCCTGATTCTATAAAAAAATTCTCTGAAACATGACTCATGATATCTACTACTGACACTCCCGGTATCGATCGACATGATCCACGAAACACATCCTCTCCAGCAGATGCATAAATGAATACAGGAAGCTGAAACTGTCTAACCATGTTCGACGCGGCAGGACCCAAGATAGTGGGTGACCAGTTTTCATCCCCAATGACGATAATGTCACGAACTTTACTCACATCAATTTTATTTTTAATATCTCCGATCAAACTGTCGGCTGAACTTTTACGTAACTTATTCAACTTGATTAGAGCATCTGCAGATCGAATACACTCATCTTCATTGTCAGATGAAAGTAAGTTAAAAGCATCGATCGCATGACTCATACGAGAGGCGGCGTTGATACACGGTGAAACAGAAAATCCAATATCTGATTCATCGAGATATCTTTCATTTATTTTAAGTTTGCTTAAAAGATGTGAGACTCCTTTTCTCTTGTTTTTCTGTAATACCTTCAAACCGTAATAGGCAAAAACTCGATTCTCTCCGATCAGAGGAACCATATCAGAAATAGTTGCAAGACCAACCATGTCCAACAGCCATTTTTCATAGCCCGCAGGAATATTGTATTTTCTTTTTCTTGCTTCAGCGATCAACAAGTGAACTAACTTGAAAATCACACCTGATCCACATAAATTCTTATCAGGATATTTACAGTCTTTTTGTTTGTGATTGAGAATCGCATATGCGGGAGGAAGCTCATCATGTGGTTCGTGGTGATCTGTAATGATGACATCAATTCCTAGAGAGTTGGCATGCTTAACTTGTTCAACATTAGAACTTCCTAAATCAATCGTTATTATAAGTGTAGCGCCCTCTCTTTCAATTTGGTCAATGAGGTGAGCATGTAAACCGAAACCGTCTGTATGCCGGTGCGGTATCTTAATTATAACATGCTTGTCAAATCCTATTTTCTTAAAAAATGAATGTAAAACTACAGCACCAGGAACCCCATCGGCATCATAGTCAGAATAGATCGCAATCTTCTCATTAGCATCTATCGCTCCCCAAATTCTCTCCATAGCTTTATCCATATCTTTCATTTTCAAACCATCATACATTCCACCTTTTTCTTCAATATATAAAGGATTGAGGAAATCCTCTGACTCTCCCTTATTAAAACCCCTATCTTTAAGGATCTTCTTTATAAAACTTTGGTCGATAGTCTCAAACATGGGATATATGATATCATAGTTTTATGAATCAAAATGACAACAATAAAGCAACACATGACGAGGACAATATAGTGGCAGACTGCCTCTTCTGTAAAGTATTGAGAAATGAGACACCATCTACCAAAGTATATGAGGATGATGAGACGTTAGCTTTCCTAAATATCTTCCCACATACTCGGGGGCACATGTTGATCATTCCCAAAAATCACCATGAAAATATATATGATTTACCTGTTGAAATATGGTGTCGTATGAATATTACAGCACAAAAAATTGCCATTGCCATGAAAAATGCATTGTCCGCTGATGGAATAAATGTGATCATGAATAATGAACCAACCGCATACCAAGTAATATTCCATGCCCATCTACACATCATCCCACGATACAATGATTTTACAGAAGAAAAATATACATACACAGAAAATGAAATGGCGGATGTAGTAAATGAAATACAGGAAGTGATATAATCAATATATGAATACAAATATAAAAAGTGCAATATTATTAATTATCCGTTTAATTGTTGGAGGGATGATTGCTTGGGCTGGGTACGAGAAACTCATGGATATGAATCATACTGTGAATATCCTTGGAGGATTAACAGGACTATCTGCAGGCTTTGCGTGGGCTGTGGCACTAGGCGAACTCCTGTCAGGACTTGGCTTAATTTTTGGTGTATGGACTCGTCTTGCTGCAGCAGGAGTGCTCGTTATAATGATTGGTGCCGTATACTACACAAAAGGACAAGTACTGGATGCCATATTATTATTCGTAGGTTCTACCATTCTTACGGCTGTTGGGGGTGGAAAATGGGCATTAGCCACATATCAAGGAAAAGGTAAAGTTATTGTTACTCCCTCTACTGCTGATTTACCAAAATTCTAATAAGAGAATCCCCGGAGTTCTGTGAAGGTTCCGGAGATTTTTGATTAATTGAATATATCTTATGTTCTCCGATAAAACGGTCGGCAAACGACAGACAGACTCAGAAGAATACCAGTTAAAGTTGAAAGTCCGATAATCATACTATAGTTTGGAGTTGTTTTGGTGACTTGAGCATTCATGATAGGTTTCCAATCAGGTCGAAACTTTTGGAAATTACTCGAGCCGTAATACACAAACTCATTATCGAGCGTAGCTTTTGCTCCTACAATATCAGGTTTCTTTTCAAAAAGAACTGGTGGGACCAAATCTTTTCTTAAGCTTTCCATATCATAGTAAAGACTACCGTTGAATTTGATCCAACGACCATCAACACTATGTGTTGCTCCAACAACTATTTTTAACGGTACAAGTCCATAATTGTTAGTGGTCTGTGCTGAGACAGACATGAAAAAAGCAAAAAACAAGACAAGGATATGTGTAGTGATTTTCATGGTTTTGTAGGAAGTGCAATCTGAAATGCAATCTCAGATTATATATTTATACAACACTTACCTCACATTCACAACTCCTGGCAACTTTCCATCTTTCTCCAAAAAATCAAGCATAGCACCACCACCTGTTGAGATAAATATTCTTTCATTATCAATATGCATAGTATTTATTGCTCCAACTGTATCTCCTCCTCCTATAAATAAATGAGCACTTTCATTTCCTGTCACATATTCAACTAAACCTGTAGCAAGTTGCAATGTTCCAGTTTTAAATGCATCCTCCTCATAATACCCAAGAGGACCATTCCACACTATTGTTTTATAATTCTCATCTGTTAGAATTTTTACAAAATTTTGTACACTACCAATATCCATTATACTTTCATTCTCTTTCACATCATTTATGTCAGAATTTCTAATTTCATTTGTATTAGTATTTTTTACAATTACCGTTTGTGGAATATAAACTTTTTTTAAAAAATTTTCGCTTGCAACAAGAGATGTTAAATCAGCTTCAGTATCTATCAACGATTTTCCAATATTATGTCCAAGTGATTTCAAAACATTGTTAAATAATGCACCACCTATCAAAAGTTTATCAGCAATTTGTAAATATTTTTCAATCAACGGTAATTTTGTAGAAAATTTTGCACCTGACAAAATAACAGCAGAAGGTTTTTCAGGAATTAAAATCTTAGAGAGATTATCAATTTCTTTTTGCATTTGTAATCCAAACATTTTATGATCCTTGTCGTACAGAGCAGGGAGAGCTGACACCGACATATGGTCTCGATGAGAAACAGCAAATGCATCATTGATATAAATTTCTGTTAACGATTTAAAATTTTCTGCCAACTCCAGACTATTATTTTTCTCACCATCAAAATTTCTAATATTTTCCAAAAGAATAAATCCACCGTCAGCTAAATTAGCAAGAGTGTCTTCAAGTAATTCAACATTTTCTATAAACTCAATATTTAAATCAGCATAATTATGTTTTAGATATTCAAATACTGGTTTTAACGTTGGATTGTCTATGTCTTTTGTCTCAATGTGAGAAATAATAACTGTCCTAGCACCTCCATTCCTTAAAAATTCTAATGTTGGAATTGTCGATACAATTCTATAATTATCCTTGATAATATTATCTTTTATTGGCACATTAAAATCAGCTCGTAGTAATACTTTTTTATTTTTTATTTCCATATACTTGTAATAAACTCTTTTTAGGATTAACGATACTATTCTTTATAATTTTTACAAGACTTTCAACTTCCCACGAGGCACGACCAATGAGCAAACCTTGAACTTCTCCATTCCATAGTATGTCTTGAGCATTTTCCGCAGTGATTGACCCACCGTACAAAATATTTATATTTTTAGAAATAACTTCTCCATATTTTTCAAGCAGTATTTTTCTGATATAGATTACCATCGAGTGCAAACTATGTGCATCGATAGAAAGATTGTTTTTATTGTTTATTGCCCACACTGGTTCGTAGGCTATTATAATATTTTCATGTTTCTTTTTATCAACAGTATTGAAAACAGAAACAATTTGATTTTCTATCACTTTTAAATATTTAACTCCTTCATCTCTGTCTTTTTCTCCGATACACAGTACAACCTTCAAATCATTTTTTATTGCGTTTTGAACTTTCTCAACAACCCTTTCCTGTGTATCACCTTGTTCTCTTCTTTCACTGTGACCAATTATTACATATTCAATTCCCACATCTTTTATAGAATCTGAGGTCACCTCTCCAGTATGTGATCCATTTTCAAAAACGGAGACATCTTGTGCTGACAATGTTACAGTTTTTTTAAAAAAACTTTTAAGACGTGACAGGTGTAAAAAAGTTGGAGCAATAATCAAATCTACTTTCGATTTATCTTTATTTAATTTTTTACACAAAAGAGTAATTTTCTTTTCTGTATCTTTATAAATAGAGTGTGATGCTTTGAGATTTGCGATTACTATCGGTTTTTTTGATATCATTGTGATATTATACCACATTCACTTACCACCCCAACACTTCCTTCCAAGATTTCTTAGTCCAACTACCAGATGGTCCTGAAGTAAAGTTGACATCAGCAAGACCTGACTCGTACGTAAGATGTGCTGTACCTGACATAATCATCATTTTTGCTACTACTGCTTTAACTCCAGCAGAGTTACTTAACTTTACTGCTCCACCAATAGCATTGATGACCACCGCACCTGCTGATCCTGTAATACTTACAGATGGATTTGCAGTGCAGTCAGCTGTTGTAGTACAAGTTTTATTTGATGTTAATACAACATATGAACCTGCTGTACCGGAACCAGCTATTCCACCAGAATTTCCTATACTTACAGTCCCATCAACCACTATCTGTCCACTAGCAGATCCAAGTGCTGAGGCAACCTTTACTTGCGATGCGTTATTGATTGACATATTACCGGTAACGTATATAGGTCCTGTTATGGTCAAAACACTTGCATTTCCAAGAGTCAAATCACCATTTATTTGAATTGGGCCCAAACTTAGTGTTGTCGTACCTGTCATGTTTACTGTTGTAGTTGATCCCCCAGCAATTGCAGCATTTTCCCAATCATCAATATTTGCTTGAGATATTGGATATGCCACCGGTACAGGATCAGAAAATGTTGTATCACACGACTTACTATTTCCAGTACCAGATTTGCATTTTAAAGTACTGGCAGCAGGTATTGTTGTATTGGTAATAGTATTTGCCCAGGCATCACCACTTCCAGATGTTCCAACCCCCATATTTGATATAGTTCCAACATCTCCACCTACCAATATCGAAAGATCAAAATCCAAAGTACTTGTAGCAAGATCTAACATCGAAGTACCAAAACGACCTTGTTTAGTAGCACCAGCAGTGTACAAGTTGTTATATGCAGCCAATGAATAGTAGTTTGTGGCATCATTTGAGCCATTATCTATCACAATCCAATATGTAGTATTGGCAAGTAAGGGTACAGCTGCTGTCATAACAACAGGTATATATGCAAACGATGTTGTAACTGTTGATGCATTTAAAGTTGCTGATGTTATAACAGTGGATCCCGGTATATTCCCAGCAGCATTATTTACAATTTTTACCGTTGTATTTGCAGGATTTCCTGTTTTTTTAATATATAAATTAACCTGACTGATTGCCGTTGTAGTGGCAGCAACAAAAGACTGGGCAATATCTTGGTTAGTATTACTTTGGCCAAAAGGCGTACTTGCTGTTGTCAGAGTCGAACTTGAAATACTCACACTTGCAACAGGGTTTGACAAAGTCGCAGCAATGGCAGATCCAGTTATATATGTTGTATACCAACCTGATCCACCATTTCCACTAATATCTCCATTTGCATACACATTTCCTGTTATATATGAGGATGCACTCATAACAAGCCCCCCATTTCCAACCTGTAAACCATAGTTAAAGGAAACTCCCTCATCGGTTGCAAAAACTGCTTTCACATATCTATCAAAAATAGATTTACTTCCCTCAACCACCAAGCTTTTATCACCCCCAACCGTAGTCAAAACTGCAGTGGCGGTGGCACCTAATAAACTTATAGTAGTCGGGGCATCTACCTTACCTTTATTAAATCGATATAGTGCATTTTCTGCCTGACTATCTGCAATATTGTATCCAGACTTTGAAATTAAAAATTCATTAGTTCCTTTAATTTGATTTGAGATTGGAGAAGATATTCCAAGTAATAATGTTGTCGATAATATTATAAAAAATAATACAACAATAATCATAGCTGCACCACTTTGGTAAATATTTTTTTTAATCATATATACTGATTATATCTTAATTATTCACGAAGTAATATAGTGACATAGAAGTTCTTGGAAATAGCTGCTGAATGTAAATGGGGTGTAACTTCAAGGTTGAGTTCCACTTTTATAGCCTCGGTTGAAGATGCATTGATATAATAGATTTTAAAATTAGACACGGTTATGTCATTGGTTGATAGATTTCCAAAATCTACACCATTTTTCATATATTTAACTTTTCCATTATTTACATAAAATTTAATTGTTGTTGAGGCAGTACTATCTGTTGATGAACCAATATTAAAGGACACCGCACCTTGAGCAACTGAAAAAGATGAATCAGATATATTTATACTTCGAGAATCACGCGCATCACGAGTTAATTTATCAAGTATTGAAATAGCATTATATTCTATAGCTTGATTTGCTCTCACTATATTATAATTTTTAAAAAGTGAAATCATACTACTTATAACTAAAGTTGAAATAATCGCTAGTAACGCAAAATAGATAATTATTTCCACTAATGAGAATCCAGTATTTTTATTTGTATTATAAATTTTATTCATAGATATTAAATATATAAAAACTTACTTGTTTAGTTGATGTTGCACCTTTATAACTCCAGTCCACATCAACTGTCACTAGTTTAGTATCATTGTTTACAACACCACCGGAGGTAACAATATTTAACGTTGCAGCATCTCGATTTACGTTTGATACAGTAAACTTTCTTATAAATTTATTATCGATAGTTGAGGGTGTCGTTGTAGATTGCCAGCGACTATTTTGCCAAATCAAATAATATGAAGTACCAACGGTTGAAGATGCAACTGTTGACCAAGCATAATTTCTCATTGTTTTTACAGCTTCAACACCTTCATCTAATAAAAAAACCACTTGAACTTTATCTGTATTTTCTAAGGAAAGTGTTAAAAAATTTCCATACACGTTTGCAATATAAATCATTGATAAACTTATTATTGATGAAGCGATAATCACTTCGACCAAGGATATTCCCTTATGCGACTTATTTTGCCTTGGCAAAATAGAAGTGCCCTTGTGGTATTGTTTTCGATTATTTAATTTCATTATTCAATAATTCCTAAATTATTAATTATAATACTACTTGTTGCTAT
>JAYTDF010000044.1:0-10492 GCA_043736035.1 Candidatus Parcubacteria bacterium | reverse complement strand
ATTCCTTCAAAAGGCATTTCGTAGTTTACTTCAATAATTTTTTTTCCAGGCATAGGGATATAATGTTCTAGTTAATTGTAGGGATCCGAGCACTTCAGTGTGCTTCGGGTATGTAATTTAAACATATTTTAATCAAAAAAGCAACCGTTCCTATTGACTTAATTATAAAAAATGATAAAGTAATCCCCGTCAACCAACAGCATCACTCATGAACCTAACTAACATCCTCATCATAATTTGTCTTGTAGCAATTCTTATTGCTATCTCACTTTTAATTCTACTGCTTCAATCTCGAAAAGAGAATAAAGAGTTGCAGGAAGAACTCCAATGCACCTACCTTATTCGCAACGCAGAGTTGACAGCCAACCGTACACGAGCGAAGATTACCTACTGCGTCGCCTACAAGAACAAACACGAATCAAAAGAAGATCAGATAAACAAGATACGCAGTCATCTCGAGATCAACGACTTTGGCACACTCGCCTTCAATGAGCAAATAGTACGTGCCCATCTTCGAGATCATGGTTTGCGAAATATCCGCATCACCAAAATCTAAAACAAACCATCAATCGCTGGCACCTCCTACAGGGTGCTAGCTTTTTCTTTTAGAAAATTTATCACCTCCGAAGCTACCTCCATACCCATAATCGCCTCACGTATCTCCCTCGCATCGTCAAACCCATTCATATATGTTTTAAAAAATTTCTTCATTACAGCAAACGATTTTACATCTCCCAACTCCCTATCAAACACTTCAACTTGTCGTATGAGAGTTTTTATTCTATCTTCTCTTGTTGGTGTAAATTTTTCATCTCGTCCTATATCTTTAAAGAACCATGGATTACCAAACATTGCTCTTCCTATCATGGCACCATCTGCATTATATTGTTCACATTTTTTATACCCATCAGCAATATCCAACACATCCCCATTTCCAAATATCAGAGGTGCGACTTTTGTAGGATTTTTTTCTGCCCAATCATCTCGCATCTTGACAACCATCTTGACATAATCCCAGTTGGCTTCGACTTTAGACATTTCTTTTCGAGTGCGTGCATGGATGGTAATAAGATCTAACTCTTGTTCCAACAACAGAGGAATCCATACATCCAACTCAACCGCATTGTACCCAACTCGAGTTTTTACAGACACAGAAAAATCCGCACTATCTCCACCTGAACAAAAATCTCTCCTTGCATCCTTACACGCTTTTATCACATCGACTGCCAACTCTGGATTTTTAATCATCGCTGCTCCGCACTTTTGCTTTTCTATAGATTTATCAGGACAGCCCATATTTATATCAACCCCATCAAATCCGAGTTCAACACAAAGTTTTGTAGCTTCATACATATATTGATACGTTGATGAAAATAATTGAACAATAATCGGTCTTTGTTTTTCTGTATCAAATAATAGATCTTTTTTTAATTTATATTTACCGACATCGGTTGCTCGTATAAGCCCATCAGCTGAAACAAACTCAGTCCAAAATATGTCAGGTGAAGCAGCTTCAGCAATAACTGTCCGAAAAGCCACATCTGTAACGTCGGCCATAGGGGCCAAGACAAATAATGGTCGATTTTTATCTTGTTTTAATTTTTGAATGAAAGACATGGTTCTAAAATTTTCTTATATCGATGATGTACCTAGTTGTATCATAGTACCCATTGGACTTCCACCTGTAGTACAAGGTGTACCTGGAAGAAGACATACACCACCGCTTACATATTGCCCTATTACATTTACCCCAGAAGTTGGAGAATACATTTTATACAGAACTGTGGCACCAGGTTGATACATCAATGGAATAGTTGTGCCTCGCACATCTAAAATATAGAGTAAAATATTCAAACTACATGCACATTGAACCATAGATGTGGTTTTCCCTCCAAAGTTAAATACTCCTGAGGCAGATTGTGCACTCGAGCCACCACCGGCTCCGCCAATACCACCGAGTGCAGCAAGTCCTGCACCTCCACCACTTCCTCCACCTCCACCGGAAGAACCTCCTCCTTCTGCCATCGCAACTGGAGTATAACTGTATATCTTATCGACCAATTCTTGTCCTCCAAGAAGCATCAGTAATAAACCTTGAGGTGAATACTGGAAACCACCTTTCTTGGGATCAAATTTCTCATTTGTCTTTGATTCATCCGTTTTAAATTTAGTAGTTGAAGAAAATGGCAAAGTTGACGTTGCTATCCTCACTTTTTTATATGTATCTAGTTGATCATTATATATTGCGACCAACTTATTTAAGACTATCCGAGTATATGGGTCAACAACTTGAGGATTTACTACATATTGATTTGAGCCCGTTGTTGTAGATATGGCTTTTTCAAATTCTATGTCTTTGTAAAATGTTTTTTGAAATCGACCAAGTGCACTTTCTGTCTTGTCACCAAAATATGAAGTGAGTTTTCCGTTCGATCCTATATCTTTTTCAGAGACTCGTGTTGAGGTTGAAATGTTTAAAATATTTTGCAAATAATACACATCAGGTGAAACTGTAGTTCCCTTGGATAAATTTCTATTAAATGTAAAACCTCGTGGTACAATAAAATCAGTTATAGTAGCCGCCTGAGCACTAACAACCCCAAATAGCCCAATTAGCCCAATTATTAAAATCAAACATAGTAACAGTCGTTGTGTAAATCTTTTAAGCATATAAATCTATGATATCATATACCAATCATTATATAAATAATTAAAATTCAAACATACAAACACATGTCATTAACGATAAAAAATATTATAGGCCGTGAAATACTAGACTCAAGAGGAAACCCTACTGTCGAAGTTGATGTTATACTAAAAGATGGATCTTTCGGGCGAGCCGCAGTTCCATCAGGAGCTTCAACTGGTTCATATGAAGCTGTAGAGCTTCGAGATGGTGACAAAAAAAGATATCTTGGAAAAGGTGTTTTGAAAGCAGTAGAGAATGTAAATACAAAACTTAAGAAAGCATTGGTTGGAAAAACATGGGATCAAGAGTCAATCGACGCTGCCATGATAAAACTCGATGGCACAGTATCTAAGTCAAACTTAGGAGCGAATGCAATACTTGGAGTATCTATGGCTTTCTCTCACGCTGCAGCTGCATCTGAAAAGAAACCTTTATACAAATATTTTGCAGACATTGCGAAAACAGGAAAAAAAATGTCACTTCCACTTCCTATGATGAATATCCTGAACGGTGGTCAACATGCTACAAACTCAACTGATTTTCAAGAGTTTATGATTATGCCTATCGGAGCTAAAACTTTTAGTGAGGCATTGCGTATGGGTGCTGAGATTTTTCATACTTTGAAGAAGATGTTGAAAGAACAAGGTATGACGACAACTACGGGAGATGAGGGTGGATATGCCCCATCTCTTCCTTCAAACGAAGCCGCTATCGAGATCATAGCAAAAGCTGTAAAAGTTGCAGGATATAAGTTGGGTAAAGACGTCGGTATCGCTATGGATGTAGCAGCATCAGAACTATATCGCGAGGGAGTATATGATCTAGAACGTGAAGGTAAAAAACTTACTTCAAAAGAAATGGTACAACTATACAAAACATGGTGTAAAAAATACCCAATCCTTTCAATCGAAGATGGATTCGCTGAAGATGACTGGGAGGGATATCAAGAATTTACAAAACTTATGGGAGCCAAAGTTCAAGTGGTTGGTGATGATCTTTTTGTAACTAACATCGAAAGATTGCAAAGAGGTATAGAAATGAAAGCTGGTAACTCTATACTTATCAAACTAAATCAAATCGGTACAGTAACAGAAACTATACAAGCTGTGAAAATGGCACATAAGGCGGGCATGACAGCTATCATCTCACACAGATCTGGTGAGACTGAGGATACGACAATATCACACTTTGTTGTAGGGACTGGATGTGGTCAGATCAAGACGGGATCATTGTGTCGAACTGATAGAGTGGCGAAGTACAATGAGCTATTACGTATTGAAGAACAACTTGGTAAGAAGGCGGTATTTGCTGGGGTTAAGGCGTTGGGTAAATAGTCGTCAAACCAATACAAAGGAACCATCCGAGAGGGTGGTTTTTTGCTTGACAATTTATGATATATATCATATTGTATTTAAGTAAACGAACCATTCACCACATATGCAAATTCACACAATACTTAGTGCAATAAGAGGTACAAGAAATGATTCTGCTTTTGATTTATTTTCACAGGTCACTCTCGGTTACATTCAAGGTAATCCAGAGTTGACTCTAGATCAGGAACAGCTGTTAATTTTTTGGATCGACAAGTACCAAACAGGTTTAACTGTTAAACTGGCAGTAGATATAGCCAGATGGATCAATACAGAAATACTTCTTTTTTCTAATCACTGTGGTCAAGTAATTACAACCTGAACTTCCCTCTGCCCTGGCGAACCTTATGTTTGCTGGGGTGGTTACTTTTTCAAATACGGACCAAGCTCCCTCCAAGTCAACACCACCTCAGGCATACCTGTGGCATACGGAGCAACTTGATATTGTCCGAAGATAAACTTTATCCCCTCATCTAACACCACAAAGTGCTTAAAGTTCAAAGAGAAATTAAATGTATCATCACCAACACTTTTTGATATAGGTCCATTTTTTATAAACTGAAGCCCTAATCCCCCATCCAACATTTCTTGATTATACAATTCACCTAAAGATACTCTCAGCCTATCTCTTAACATTTTACTCAATGCAAGAGAATTTGAACCATTTAAATCAAGTATATTTTCAACTTGCACTTGACCATTTTTATCAAATGTATACGTCATGAGTCCTGTGCCACCGTGAGCACCACCTGTAAATTCATAATTTTTAAAAAAATAACTCACAGTATCTGTCTTTTTTGACTCAAACTTGTCATATTGTATATTTAATTCATATTTTAAAATAGGACGATCAGGATATTGTAGTGATATCAATTTTTCTTCACTGTAAACTGGACCACCTATTTTCCACTCTTCTTTTTTTTGATTAACAATCCTAAGAACATCTTTCTCCATAATAAAATCTCTATCTTTCAATTCTTTAGGATATTGTGCTGAAATAGTATAGAAATCATTTGAATGATTTATGAACATATCTGTAGTTGTAGCGATAGATGAAGGAATCACAACTTCTTTTTCTTTATCATTTTTGAAAATGAATACAAAAATGCATATTGAAATAATCACAAAAAGGATAATAATTGTTTGATAGGTTTTCATAGGTTAATTATACTATAAAAAAATACCTCCAGTGACGGAGGTGTAAGTTTTGTTAGGTCTTACAACCGGGAATGGTGTCAGGCTTCTTCAGGGATGATGTTTTTCTTCACAAGCAAGGTTTGTATATCATTGGTGATATGAGCCTCGATATTGATCTCGATACCCTCTTGATCATTAATGTACACAAACCTGTATGTGGGTGCGGCATGTATACTTATGCGTATAACATCAGGATCATGTTCGTCTTCGAAAGGTATTTGATCTACCTCTTCAAAAAACGAGCGGAGTTGGTGAGCCTTTAGTCCGTGGTTAGGCATTTGCTCACCGATGAGAAGAGCGTTAATCAAGTTTCGGAGTTTCTGTTTCATTTTTTTGGTTTGGTTGGTTTTTTCTTGAATTGAGTTTCAACCGTGAAGGTGCTTTCACCTTTCTGACCTTTTATAATCTTTACCCGAAGATAAATCCTGCAGGTGTGATCAGAGCTTTTGTAACTAAAGCATCGGCTCCAGAATTTGGAAGTATTCTTGGGTTCGAATTCCTTTTCACCAGGTGCAAGCTTGGCGCGGGAAAGTTCTGCAAACAGGTCATCAAGATCATGGTCGCGTTTTCCGTTGTTGAAAGACTGATGACTAAGAGCTTCGAATCTCTCAATGAGAGGTCTAAGGACTTTTTCGTTGTTTATTTTGTGCATTCTATTCCGTTGGTTTAGATGTGTGCATTATAACACCTTGTCAAGTATGAGTCAAGTATGAGTCAAGGGTACTATAGATGAATCTTCTTCAACTCTCTCACACGATCTTTATAATCCGGTATCGTTTCTTTGACCAAATCCCAGAATTTGTATGAATGGTTGAACTGCCCCAAATGACAGAGTTCGTGTACAACAATGTAGTCTGCCAAGTGTTCAGGTATGAGAGCGATCTTATAGTTAAAGTTTAAGTTCCCTCGAAGTGAACATGATCCCCATCGAGTTTTTGTGTTTTTGATTGTGATGTTTTTGTATATGAGGTTGTAGTGTTTGTTGTAGAGAGCGAGTTTGGTTGTTGCAAGTTGGAGTGCAGTTTCTTTTAATCTTATAAAATCTTTTTTTGTTAATTTTGGTTGGGGTGGATTTTGCGTAGAGTTTTGAGCTTGTGCGGATTTTATTTTTTCTAGAGTGTGATGTATCCAAGCGGATTTGGATAGAAGAAATGCTTCCACCTGGAGTATGGTGACATGACGTGGTTTTGAGACTTTGATATCGCCACCTTGGGTTATGGTGATGCGGAGGTGTTTGGTGGTGCGACGTTGGGGTTTTAAGCTGTAGGGTGGCATTGGAAATATTGTATCATGGATTTTTTTGGAGGATTAGGGTGTGTGTATGGTTTTGACATAGGTTATTAATTTGTTATAATAGAAACACAAATGGGTTATCCCGGACATCCGAGCTTTTCAGCTCGGATTTAATTTTTATAATATTTCTTTTATGCGATTTTTGATTCTAGTAAAATCCTCTCTGGATATATGACCTATAAATTGATCCAACCTTTTACTGTCAAGAACCCTAAGTTGAGATATTATCGCCGATTGTTCAATATCTTTAAGCAATACTTTCACATAATATTTATTATCTTTAATCTTGGTACTCATGGGTATACCACAAAACATATTATTGTTAAATTTCTTAAAAATCAATATAGGCCGACGAAAATCTTCACCTTTACCATTTTGTTCAAATCCTATATTTTCACCCAAAGAACACCAATAGACTTCATGCTCATTGATAGGAGTTTCCTTATATGTTTTATCTATTATTATTTTATTGAATATCCATGATATAAATTTTTTTGTCATTTAGATACAGTAACAAATAGGATATGAAGTTTTTTAGAAGAAATGATAAAGATTTGATGGGGCGAAAAAGGTTTGTAGGGTAAGGAGTTTTCAGGGAGGGATAAAGTTTTTTTCATAGTAAAACACTTAAACACAAGTGATAGATAAAAATAATTTATTTATATAATACCTTCAATATGTTTTTGCCACCAAGTGGTTTCGTTTTTCATAGAAATTTGTATTTGATAATTCATCAACATTTTTAAGTTGAAATTAGATACTTTTTTGAAAAAGATTTTATATAATGCTTTTCAGCATATTGATCAATGATTGCATTATACCTAATAGACATGATCCGGATCCTCTTGAGTTATAAGTTCATAATGTATTGCTTCCCCTTCACGACTGATTTTCCAAGGTAGTTGAGAGTGCGTAAAATCAACGATTTCTTTTGTTCTTTTATCTTCCCATTTTTTATATATCTTTTTTATCAGGGTAAGTTCATCTTTGTTAAGGTTTTGAATAGGTTCATGTTCAGCACCACGACCGAGCGATATGAGCATTGTATCTTTTTTTGTTTCAATATTTATTTCACCTTGCTCAAACATTTCATCAAGTACTCTAAAGTAGACATCCGGTACAGGACCGTATTCTAATCTCTTATACTGCATACCACTCATACTTACCGTGTTTTCATAGAACCAAGCAAAGTCTGCGAGATATACCAGCTTGGCAAGCTTTGTTTTGGGAATCTTACCATCCTTTTTTCCTGCAAGTTCTAATTTTAGAAAAGAAGTGATTATACTTTTATACTTTTCAATGTTAGGTGATTGTTCTCTAGATATGTCATCTAAGGTTACACCGAACATATTGGCTAGAATGTTTGCCTCTCCGAGTGTTATCTCTCTTTTGTCTTGTTCTATGTTTATGTAACTTGTACGGGAAATAGATAAAAAACCAGCCATCTGTTGTTGAGAATAGCCTTTGGCTTCACGCTGGGTTTTGATGTAACTGCCGTGGTTTGTTTGATACATGGATGTATTGTAGCATGAGGGGTGTCAGGATTGCGAATAGTGGGTGTGTGGTGGTTTGACATGGAGTAACACTTATTATCTCCTATCAATAATCTTATCTCCAGATATATCGAAGAATTTTTGAAAGAAACCTGTTAATCTATCTAGTACACTTTCACGTTTTTTTGTACGTGCACCGCTTGGATCAAAACGGGATAGGTTAGATGGTAAAATTTTAGAAATTTCCGTTCCAGTTGAAGGGATATTTCCATTGCGGAAAGAATTGTTTATAAAATTATATGTAGCCTCGCGATCTAATTTTTCATCTTCAATAATAGTATCTAATTCTTCAACTTTTTTACCTTCAACAAATTTATGCCAATCATCATCTACAGATGAATCAATTTTTAGAGATGATATAAATTGATTTATTAAATCTTTCTTATTTCTAAGTTCAACAGTTGAATCGATTGCCATATTAATATCGATTAATAGTTCACGATCTTTTATATGACTTTCGTGATATTTTTTAATCAAATTGAGGATATAATCAATATTAATCTCTACTTGTTTTATTAATTCCATTTCAAAAATAACATCATCATTTATACTCTCCTTTTCTATTTGATCTGTTTTCCTAAAATCGTTATATATATCAATATACATACTATGATAATCTTGAACATCACGATCAAACAATATTTCATTACCCTCAAATTCATCAAATGTAGTAAGTATGTTTTTTATACGCAATATTGAACTATAAAGTTTAACAAATTCTTTTTGATTACTTTCACCAATAATCATCTGACCGACTGGAAATCTTTTGATCAAATCATTAACCAAATCCTCATACCCTACCATCTCCTTTTCACCATCTTTATACCCATAATAGTAGTCGGAATATTTCTTTAAAATCATAACCCCTTTTGCTTCTTTATCACCAAAAAGAGAAACCGCTTCTTCAGTAGCTTTATCTAGATTACGAAAACAAACAATGTTTCCAAATGTTTTAACACTATTCAATATTCTATTTGTTCTTGAAAAAGCTTGTATTAGACCATGTAATCGTAGATTCTTATCAACCCAAAGTGTATTCAAAGTTGTTGCATCAAAACCAGTCAAAAACATATTAACCACTATTAGTATATCTATTTCTCGTTTTTTTACTCGCTCACTTACATTTTTATAATAATTCTGGAATTGGTCAGATGATGTGTTAAAAGATGTACCAAACATCGTATTATAATCAGAAATAGCATCCTCAAGAAAATCCCTCGAGCTTTTGTCCAACCCTGTTGTATCATCAGAATTTTCATCTATCATTCCGTCAGCATCTTCATCATTTACACCAAAACTGTAGATTATAGCAACCTTTAATTTTTTATCACTAGGTACATCTTTAAGTTGTTTTTTAAATTCTGCATAATATTTCTTGGCAACATCAATAGATGCTACGGCAAAAATAGAGTTAAAACCTGCCAATCTTCTATCTTGCAACTTGTAAAAAGTATTTCGTTTTGTCTTCTGATCAAAATGTTCTCGTATATAACCTACAATCTTTTCCAATCTTTCAGGAGATGATAAAATCTCTTCCCTGTTTATATCACTTACTTTTTTATCTTCAATATTTTCAGCTTCACGAACAGTTGAAACATAATCAACCTTAAATGGTAAAACATTTTTATCTGCTATAGCATTTACTATAGTATAAGTATGTAATTTTCCTACAAAAGCTTGTTCTGTAGTTTTTAAATCAGGACGCCCACCAGAAGATGCATTGGCTGTGAAAATAGGTGTTCCAGTAAAACCAAACATATTATAATTCTTGAAAGACTTTGTAATAGCTGCATGCATATCCCCAAACTGTGAACGATGGCATTCATCAAAGATGATAACAACATGACCATCAAAAATAGAGTGGTTTGTATTTTTACCAATAAATCTATCAAGTTTTTGAATTGTGGTAATAATTATTCTAGAGTTCGAATTCTCTAATTGTTTTTTCAACAGTGCTGTACTTGTATTACTATCTGCTGCACCTTTTTCAAACTTGTCATATTCCTTCATTGTTTGATAATCCAAATCCTTACGATCCACAACAAACAAAACCTTATCTACATGAGATAATTTACTTGCAAGTTGAGCTGTTTTAAAACTAGTAAGAGTTTTTCCTGAACCAGTTGTATGCCACACATACCCACCAGCCTCAACAGTTCCCAGTTTTTTATAATTAGTACTTGTTTCAATACGGCTTAATATTCTTTCAGTTGCAACAATCTGATATGGTCTCATAACCAATAGTTGTTTATCACTGGTAAACACACAATATTTGGTTAATATATTTAAAAGAGTATGTTTCGCAAAGAATGTTTTTGTAAAATCTATCAAATCTAAAATAGGTCTGTTGGTTGAATCAGCCCACCAACTTGTGAACTCGAAACTATTAC
>JAYTDF010000043.1:0-4132 GCA_043736035.1 Candidatus Parcubacteria bacterium | reverse complement strand
GGTTCAACTTCTGAATCTTCTATATAGATTGCATTTTCTTCATTTTTTGGTTTATAGACTGCAGCTGTTGATGAGAAAATTATTTTAGGTACTTTATATTTAGCCATCATTGATAAAACATTTAATGTTCCAACAACATTGTTTTGAAAATAGAGTTCCGGGTTTTCTTCACTCTCACCAACTGCTTTTTTGGCTGCGAAGTGTATAACAGTGTTGAAAGTATCATCTTTGAAAACATTTTCTAAACTAATTATATCTAAAATATCACCGTTTATAACTTTAGCTTTTTCATGTACTTTATCAGCTTGTCCAGAAGACAAATTGTCTAGAACTGTAACAGTGTATCCACTATTGACAAGACTATTGACACATGATGAACCGATATACCCTGCTCCACCAATAACTAATATGTTTTTATTCATAGCTTGGATTATACCATTTTACATTGTTTTTTTATAGAAAAATGCTATTATATTGCATATTGCCAGATCGTCTAAAGGTAGGACCGAGGCCTTTGAAGCCTTTAATCTTGGTTCGATTCCAAGTCTGGCAACAAGAAGTTAGTAAAATATAAAATTTTGTTGAAGGTGAGCGTTCGATCCCTACCGGAGGAGCCAAGTACCCAAGAAGGGTCGTTATGTCTAGATAAAAGCTCAGTAAAGCCCTGTTTTGCTGAGTATTTTATGTTATCCCCTTCAAACAAAAGTTCGGTAAAGATTTGAGACACTATTTCCTGTCTTTCAGTGTCTAAGGCATAGGTAAAGTACACAAGGGCATTTTTCATCAATTCAGAGAATGTGAGTATATAATCAAGCAAAACTTCATCACTATCAGCGTGTTGTGATATTTTCTCTTTTGTAGCCGATATTTCAGCACTTAACCTAAGTTCCTCTTCTTTTATCTGCTCTATGGTCATAACCTCCTTTCTCATAAATGAAAGCTTGTTTTGAGACAAATAGTCCATATCCTCTAAATGCTTTTTAAGTTGCCTATTTAGATCATCTAGTTCACTATTTCTAGTGACTGTGATTTTATTCAATTCTTTAACAGCTTCTTTGTTTATTCTTTCAATCTCTTCATCAGTAAAATAAATCTTTCCCAATATTTCTTTTATCTTTGTATTTATATATTCAAAACTTATATTCTTATTTTCATTAGTACAATCTGGTTTACATTTAACTCTATAATAGATTATTCCCTTCTGTTCATAAGGACTGTATGCTCTACCACAACAACCACATCTTATTATTCCACGATAAGGCTGAAACATTATTTCAGGATAATAAACTGATACGGTTTTTTGTTTTAAAATAGACTGAACCTTGTAGAACAAACCTGTGTCTATCAAGGCTTGATGTGCCTTACTATCCAATAATTGTCCGATATGTGTCATTTTACCAATATAAAAAGGATTAGATAATATATTCTCAATTGTCTTATGAGTTACTTGTTTGGCGTATTTTGGTATATCAGCAATCTCTAAGTTTACAGACCTTTCTTCTTTACTTCTTTTTCTTCTCATAGGTTTGGTTGTAAGCCCTTGAGTTGTTGCCCATTTAGATAACTGACTAGCAGACCAATTCCCTGTTGCATACATTTCAAAAATCTTTTTAACAATAGGTGCTCTTTCTGGGTCAAAAGGTTTATTACTGGACCCTAAATCTAAATACCCTATAGGTGAGCTGTGGATGCACTTGCCCTCATTAACAAGCTTCTTGTTGGCTAGTTTAACCTTCTCACTTATTACACGACTAAAGTTTCTTGCCATCATACCATCTATATCTCTGTGTAAATCACCAGCACTGTTGTCTTCATAATTTGCCTGTACAAATCTAAAATCAGCACCAGCCTTAGTTAGCTTCTTTATAATTCCATCATCATGCTCATTACGACTTATTCTATCCCAAGATAAAACTATAACTCCTTTAATCTTTTTAGATTGTAGGAGTTGAACAAGTTTAATAAACTTTGGTCTAGAAACTTTTTGATTTACAGATCCATCTTCTAGTATTTCGAAATCAATATCTGATTTATATCCAGAATGATGTTCTTTTATTATTCCATTTTCACATAAACCATAAATATCAATATTGGCTAACTTTAAATTATCTCTAGATGCTAATCTAAGATTTTCTTGTTCCTGATATTCTATAGAGTTTTTTTGGTTATCAGCATCGTCTGTAGACTTTCTGTTATAAACTATATATTTATCTTTAAAATCATCACCAATAGAAGAAATGTCTAATATTTTATTTTTCATTTTTTTGATTATTATTTTCAATTAATAAACCATTTTCTATTTTATACCCCATCGCCAAAAGTCTTACATGTATAGATTTAAATATCTTAGCTAGTTCTATGAAGGGTTTGTTACTACCCAATGAGGTACAAGGTATAGACGCATCATTGCTACACGAAACATCACCTTGTACCTCGCTAGGTACTAAAAATGATGGTCTATTTTTGATAATCTCGTGTAGCTTACTCATTATACCCTATTTCTTTACTATAGTTAATAATCTATTCATCTCTTTTTCAGCATTATCTATCTCATATTCAG
Organism: Candidatus Parcubacteria bacterium; assembly: GCA_043736035.1. GTDB lineage: Bacteria > Patescibacteriota > Minisyncoccia > Phycocordibacterales > CAIZLB01 > CAIZLB01. The sequence goes on along the minus strand of JAYTDF010000043.1, from coordinate 1,572 downwards.
ACATGTAGTTCATCTTCAAATATTTCTTATATTTTCTAGTTGCTTTGCCTTTGTAAGTCGTTCTTCTCAATGTAGCCAAATATTCCTGAGCATCCCAGTGCTTACCAAGGATTTTGAAATAACCGTATCTATAGGCATTAGTTTTGTTACAACTATCGTAAGATAGTTTTGCACAATGTCGACAAGTAAAATATAAGCCACCTGAATACAGTGATCTGACCCTATTTCCACAGTTGTTATAACTACAGATGAAAAACCATTTCTTACCGCCGAATCTACATGCAGTATTAGTTAGTTGAAAAGTCTGTTGTATGTCGGTCCAGTCAGTCTCACCTTTCCATCTTGATTTGTAATCAAGTTTTATATATGAGTTAGTTCCTATTGTGTTAATAAGTCCGTTTATGTTCGCAGTTTCAACACCATGATCGGACCAAGTTATTTTTACATTGTTAAGAGTGTTGTCTGTTATGAAACCTTTTTTAACAAGAAAAGTTATAGAAAAACTTCTTGTTTGCTCTACCGTATATCTAGGGTTTGGATGAAAGTATCTAGTCATATTATTAGAGGTTTACCTAAATCCTTTGAGATTAAGATGTTTTATCTGCTAATTGTGCATCTTTTACCCCTGACTTGTTTTCACTATTGTTTTCTGGGTCCATGAGAAATGTAGGAAATATATCCATATTTCTTTTGTCATCAGGATTACTTTCTTGAAATATAAATCCAGCAGATTCCAATGATGGCAATATACTTTGTCTTAGTTTATTCGGGTCCAAAACATGACCTTTTTCTTGGTAATATTTCTTACACATCTCTTGTCTTGTTACACCTTTTTTAGGTCTACCTTCTGGATAAAAATCACTGTAATCAGGTTCATTTATTAAGTTCTTTTCTTTATAAACAGGAAGTATAACTTTTTCATATACTTCATATATAGCAGGTGGTAAATTGTAATCCTGACTAGGTGCAATCTCATTCCAAATCAAAAAGGCTTGTTCTATGTCATGTTCATTAGCCTCTACGGTGTCCCCGTCTCTATTTCTCCAAAACATGTTTAGTAAAGCAAAAGCCTTGATAAGAGATAGTAACCTCTTAACATCCCTACTGTGACGAGGTTGAGGTCTCTTGTATAATTTATTAAATCTAGCTTCTATATCTTTCGTTTTAACAATGTTTATATCTTTGATATATGAGTTACGAATTGCGAGTATGCGTTTTTTTAATATAAGCATATCTGGATCATTCTCAACCTTGTTGACATAGTTTTTTGAATCTGACTCTCTTTCAATAACAGCATGTATTCCTTCCAAAACTTTTTCAGTATTCGATTCAGGACTTAAAACAAAGAATCTCGTCTGTTCCTGAAAATCCATGTTTGTACTTGCAGTACAGAAAACAACAGAAGGAAAACCTTTGAGTGCGATTGTCTTTGTTCTGTTTCCTCCTTTTTGGTCCTTATCTGTGATTTTTTGATAAATTATCTTTTCATCATGTGACAAGAATGACCTTAAGCCTTCCAATAAGGCGGAGTGTGGCATATCTGTAAATATTAATATCTTTCTAGACAGGTCC
>JAYTDF010000042.1:0-3138 GCA_043736035.1 Candidatus Parcubacteria bacterium | reverse complement strand
TAACGACCGTTGGCGTAGCTCATTGGCTGCTTGGCGTTATCAGATAAATCAAGTATGGAAAGGCGACGATGACCAAAGGTAACTTCTTGAGTATGCCATATACCAGAACCATCTGGCCCACGATGAGCGAGTGTAGTGAGGCAGCACTCGGCTCGCTCCTGAGAAATATACCCAACCAGTCCAAAAATTCCACACATATTAAACTCGCTTATGTTTAAGTGAGTGCATTCTTAATCTTTGTTTCACGATATTGATCAAAGCCCGTTTCCATATTTTTACAAGATGCACAGGTAGGTATTTTAAAGGGCTCGACAAAAAGACAAACGATGTCCAATATAATGGATTGTCAGCTGCCTTTTTTGAAAAAAACTTTCTTAAAAAAGGTATCAATCTTGGCTCTTCTATTTCTCGATAACCTGTTGTTCCTCGATTCCAATATAGTTTTATATCTGGAGAAACTAATAAATTAATACCTTTTACGTGCGCGCGCATAGTAAATTCGTAATCTGAAAGATAGTGAGGTAACAAATGTGGATGGAAGCCCCCAATAAGTTGTAGACTGTCCCATCGCATGAACAAGCCATTAGTGGTAAGGCAATTTACTGGTTCACCTTGTTTTGGTGGACGAAAGAGCATCTTATCTACTTCATATACCATACCGACATCTAAAATTTCTCGTGTTAAATTATCATGTACAGTGGCCTGCAAAAGCATGCCTGGCTTTAACACTTCGCAGCCATTCTTAAGGAAATCCGAATCAATTTCTGCGTCATCATTGGTCATCAAAACAATATCAGAAGACTTTAGCGAATTTTTCTGCAACCAATTCAAGCCTTGTTGTAAGCTTCCAGCCCACCACCAGTCACCCGTTCCACGCAATACAGTTACAGATGGAACATACTCTCTCACCATATCGGCAGTATCATCTGTCGAGCCATCGTCAATCAAAACCAAATGAAAATCTAAATATGTCTGCGCAACAAGACTAACTACAAAATTACGAGTAATTTCTTTACGGTTATGAACTGGCAGTAAAATATATATTTTTGAGTTCATGGCTTTTTTAAAATAAACACAAAATTGTCGCCAACACCTAAAGCATCAAAAAATCGTGTGATTAAATGATTGACCTTGGTCAGATGTAAGTAAGTTAATAATTTAACCAATATTTTTTGATATAACGTGCTTGTAGATTTGTTAGGTGACCAGAACCACGAAGAATTGCCCAATTTTGGATAGGTAACTAAATGAATCCACTGGTAAAAAAGCCATTCAGAGTTTGTGATAGTTTTAACTTTAGTTAACACCAAGCCAGCTTGCAAAGCTACTAACTCCATCGACTGTTGAGTAAAAAATTGTGTGTGGTATGGGCTATGCCAATTAATCCAGCGCTTTCCGAACAGCTTAGCGCCCCAACCGCTAGCGTTTGGCGTACTTAGAATTACTGTGCCTCCAGATTTAAGAATACGAGCAATACCACTTAGTGTTGAACAAGGATCGACAACATGCTCAATCACTTGATCCATCGTGATGAAGTCGAAAAAGTCTTCTGCATATACATCTGCGTCAAACAACCCTACATGTACTTTATATCCAAACCTTTGTATTACACGGCGGATATTTTCGTCTGCTTCAACACCATAAACTTCGCATCCCCTATCGCTGTGATAACCTAGCGATTCCCCAAAGCCACACCCTATATCCAAAACACGTACATTTTTTGGCACCCAGCGAAAAGCTGAACTATTGAGTCCATTATACCAAGCGAAAAAGCCCTTTTCTTCTTTATGTGGTTTGTAACTCTCTAAATTCAAGCTTTTACGGGGGTAATAGTTAGTATAAAGTTCGGTAAGCTGGGTTGAAGAAAGCTCACAGTCTAAATAAGAATGCTTGCACCTACCACATCGCTTTAAAGAGAACTCACCAGGATATCCGTAGCGATCATCGTGTAATTGCATGACCATGCCGGCAGATTGATACTTACAAATTGGGCAACTCATTTTCTCAAAACAATCAAAGTGTGATCAGACCCAAATGATGGCAAACCACTATACCTCATCTTCAGGAAACCACTTAAAGCCCCCCGAACTATTTGAAAAATAGGATATTTATATCCTTTTGAAGCATAGGTTGGTATCCATTTTTCAATTTGGAAGCCCGAGTATTCCATGAAATACTTTTTTGAAGGGAAAGCAATGTGTTCGGGATATTGAGCATACCACCATCTAGCTCCAGACAATCTTGCGCTTAAAGAGTCGACGTTTCCAGTCAAAATTACCAACCTACCGTTCTCAGCAAGCTTTTCACGGCATCTTTTCAAAAAAGTTGGCATATCATACAAATGTTCGACCAAATCAAAGGCCGTAATGACATCGTACTCGTCTAGACATTCTTCAAATGTCGAATAAGCACTATGCCCCTTATTAGCTAGCAACTCTCGGCTTCCCGTAGAAAACTCTATTCCTGATGTCTTACATCCAAACGAACGCGCAAAATCGAGTAACTCGCCAGTGTTACATCCCACATCCAATACTTTCCCCTTATTTTTAAAAACTTTCGTCATGTTATTAATCACATTTAGTGTTTTATTTTGGTCAAATGCTTCCGCTGCCCATCGTTCTCCTGCTTGACCTGTTGAATAAAGCATCTTGGCTGTATCTGCATCTACCGTGTTTTGCACAAAACAGGATAAACATTGACGACATTTCCATAACTCTGGAGGGTGACAGATTTCAATCTCATTTGTAGAAAAAAACACAGGCTTCCTATAAACGATACCGTCAACAAAATATAACTCGGCTGAGCTACATAGTGGGCAATTATTCCATCTAAATTTATTCATTATTAACCACAAACCATCAAAAAAATGAGAATCATATATGCAACCATTTTCCTAAGCATAGATATATGCATTAAACAAGTTTACGTACTGATTCAACCATATTAACCCCACCATCAGGAGGCAGACTTTCTGTTAATTGTGAAATAATACTTATCAATGAGAAGTCTTTCTCTGCATAGAACTTATATTTTATTTGCTCAACATTAAAAAAATATCCATTATATTATCTCCACACATTTCCGTCCAAGCTGGAGCAATCTCCATAATTAAAATAGGTTGAAAACTCATCTCAACTT
>JAYTDF010000041.1:0-1786 GCA_043736035.1 Candidatus Parcubacteria bacterium | reverse complement strand
GTTTGTATGTCTACTACTTTAACCTCTGTCGAAGGTTTGTTAAGTGTAGGATGACCTCTTTCTATGATATTGAGAATATACATATAAACTCCAAAGATACAAAAAATTATTACAGATATGCAAGAAACACTGGCTGCCATTAGTGACGGTGTTGGTTTGGCTGCCCCTCAAGTAAATGTGCCTTTACAGATTTTTATAGTTTCCAAAAGAATACTAAAGGGAAAAGATAAAGAATTGAATAAAGATATTGTATGCATCAATCCGAAAATAGTTAAATTTTCCAAAACAAAAAAGTGGCTTGATGGCGAAGGCTGTCTTTCTGTTAGATGGTTTTATGGACGAGTTTTAAGGTCAACCAATGTCTCCATGGAATATTTTGATGAGTTTGGACAAAAACAAACCCGTGGAGCAGGTGGCTTACTTGCTCATATATTCCAACATGAATGTGACCACCTACAGGGTGAATTATTTATTGATAAAGCTGTCGATATAGAATATATAGAACCCGAAGATCATGCATAATCAAACTAAAAAAAATTTCATTTACTTTTCAACCGGCTTTTTTGGTGTAGCTGTTTTGAAAAATTTGATATCTCAGGGAATTATTCCATCATATATAATTACTTCTCCTGACAAACCTGTTGGGCGTCATCAAACCATAGAAGCTGGACCGATAAAAAAGATAGCAATCGAACACAATATACCCCACTTTCAACCAACAAAACTTAAAGACGGTGAATCTTTAGTCAAATTTAAAGAAATTATAAAAGAATATACTGTTTGCGTTGTAGCTGATTATGGAAAGATTTTACCGCAAATTTTACTCGATCTTAAAACTATTGATTTTGTTAACATACACCCTTCCCTATTGCCACTACTTCGAGGTCCAGCCCCTTTGCAAAATACTATTTTAGAAAATAAAAAAAATACAGGAGTTACTATCATACAGATGGACGAGCAGATGGATCATGGTCCCATCGTTGCTCAAAAAGAATATTCTGTTGATGAAAATATTTGGCCGTGTTCAACGTTAGAATTATCAAACATTCTAGCTAAGGTGGCCGCTGATTTACTTATAGAGACTTTGAATAAATATGAAAATAATCAAATTGAGTATCGGGAACAAAATCATGATCAATCTACTTACACAAAAATGATACACAAATCAGATGCTCAAGTTTTTCCAGAAACAGAAAACATTAATGCTATATATATAAAATATCAAGCCTATAAGATATGGCCTGAGGTTTTTTACATGAATAAAGACGGATTACGAGTGAAGATAAAGAAAATGAGTAAAGATAAAATTGAGCGAATCGTTGTTGAGGGTAAAAACGAAAGTGATTTTGTTGGATTTTAGAGGTGGTTTGGTAAAAGCTTGACTTTATACTATAAATATAGTATTGTATTGTAGTTGTCCTTTGAAAAATCTGGCTTGTGTCAGCTTTGTTGTATCGAGGGATTTTGGTAAAAAAAACAGATAAAACAGCTATAGAAAAGATGAATACTATTAAAATGTTTACAGTCGATCTAAATCAGGATCATAGAGGTAGCCCGAGTCTCTTCGTCAATAAGGGTATCAGAGGAAATATATCTGACGTTTTGTTCAGATTGGAAGAATACAAAAAACCAGGAGATTGCATCCTTGATCTGTGCTCCCTCAGGAGTACACATGGTAAATTTGCAATTCTAAGAACCAGTAGAAGAGACGCCGACAATAGTGCTGTACGAGATATCCTAAATGAAAATTTACCATGTGTGCTCCCTCAGGAGTACACATGGTAAA
>JAYTDF010000040.1:0-21779 GCA_043736035.1 Candidatus Parcubacteria bacterium | reverse complement strand
AAACGACGCAATCCCTGTTCGTGGGCGTCCCGATGTTGTTGGATATGGGTATTATCTGCTTCCTTTACTGTTTGTTATACAATCATATTTTTACGCCATACATAAAGAAAGTACATCTTTTGCTAAAACTAAGATTATATTTTCTCTACTATTGATACTATCTATACTCGGTATACTGGAGTTAACTATAACTGCGGCAGGTGGTGTTTTAGGTAGTGTTATATCAATACCCATACTAAACCTTTTCGACAAAGTTTTGAGTTATATATTTCTAGTGGCTGTAGCCTTTATATCACTCATAATACTGTTTGAATATTCTTTCAACAATAGGACAAAAACACTTGAGATAGAAGAAGCTGATGAAGACAATAATACTGTAAAGATAAAGAATGTAAAAGACAAAGAAATGAACATAGTAGGAGCTAACCTTGAAACAGAACCTATCAAGGACATAAAGAAAGATATAGGAAAAGACATAAGAAAACCTATTGAAAGTAAGGACGAAAAAGAAATGTCCAATATAAATGAAAGTCTTATATCATCAACAACCATGACCTTAACAGGTAAACCTTACACTCCTCCACCACTATCTTTACTTGAGCGTGATAAAGGTAAGCCTGAAGTTGGTGATATAAAAGCCAATGCAAATATAATCAAGAGAACACTACAGAACTTTGGAGTACAAGTTGAGATGGATGAGATATCAGTAGGACCATCTATCACAAGATACGCTCTAAAGCCTGCTGAGGGTGTAAAGCTGTCAAAGATACTTGGACTTCAAAACAACCTGTCACTTGCGCTCGCTGCCCATCCTATACGTATAGAAGCACCTATACCAGGCAAATCACTCGTTGGTATAGAGGTTCCAAACTCTACAAAAACTATGGTAGGCCTTGGCTCACTCCTTTCTCAACCTGAGTATCAAAACTCTCCTGATCCATTGCTGATAGCACTTGGTAAAGGTGTATCTGGAAAAGTGTATTATGAAAACTTGGCTAAGATGCCCCATGCACTTATCGCCGGTACAACAGGTTCCGGAAAGTCTGTGATGATACACAATGTTATCACCTCTCTATTGTATAAGAACTCACCTGAAAACTTACGTTTTATCTTTATCGACCCTAAACGAGTTGAGTTAACATTGTATAACAAAATCCCCCATCTACTTACTCCTGTTATCACTGATCCAAAGAAAGCTGTTATCGCACTCAAATGGGCTGGAAAAGAAATGAGTCGAAGGTATGATATCTTGGAAAAACATGCGGTACAGAACATAGATTCTTATCATAAAAACATATTGGCTCCAGCTGTTGAGATTTTCAAAAAAGAAGCTAAAAAAGATGAAAAAATGAGTCTTGATGCAATGCCATATATAGTAATCATCATCGATGAGTTGGCTGATATCATGCAAGCATATCCAAGAGAACTTGAGTCAGGCATAGTTCGCCTTGCACAGATGAGTAGAGCCGTTGGTATACACTTAATACTCTCAACACAGAGACCTTCTGTAAATGTGATCACTGGTCTTATCAAAGCAAACGTTCCAACACGTCTTGCACTTCAAGTTGCTTCGCAAATCGACTCAAGAACTATACTAGACTCTCGTGGAGCTGAAGAGTTACTAGGTTCTGGAGACATGTTATTTTTAACAGGTCGTATGTCTAGTGCACAACGTGTACAGTCCCCTAACATCACCGAAGCTGAAACTAAAAAGATAGTGAAATATCTTATAGACAATACAGACTATATACCTGAAACTATACAACTCGGACCTGTGGAGACTCAGGAAAATTCAGGAACAAATGCTATTTTCTCATCATCTTTTAGCGATGCAGGTGACGATGATATGGATGATGACGATGATTTGTACGAAGAAGCTAAAGCTGCAGTTATAGAAGCCAATAAAGGATCTACATCCTATCTTCAAAGAAAATTTAGAATAGGTTATTCTCGAGCCGCTCGACTTATGGATATACTTGAAAAAAGAGGTGTTGTAGGTCCAGCCGACGGTGCCAGATCGAGAGAGATCTTGATTCCAAGAGCAAATGCAACAAATGAGCAAATACAGGAGACAGGCACAGATACAGAAAATACTTCAGAAAATCCTGAAAACACTGCTAATCAAAGCTAATTGATGGTATAATTAATTTATCAAATCTTCTAAATAACTTTAACCCAAATAATATAATATGACACTTGGATATACAGATGGTAAAACCAAAATAAAAATATTTTTATTAATATTTGGATTATTAAGTATATCTTCATTCACAATTTTTGAGCTCAGGAAAGTTATAGGCGGACCCGAACTCACCCTAAATTGTGTTGATGATAAAAATACAGATACTAATTGTAACTATATTCAGACCAAAAATAATATATACAAGATGAGTGGTAAAACAAAAAATGTATCTGGCATAATAATAGGTGACAGAAAGATATATATAGATATTAAGGGTGGTTTTCAAGAAGATATACTTCTCTACCCTGGAATAAACCTCATTACAATAAAATCACTGGACAGATTTGGCAAAGAAGTCAAGAAAGAAGTTAGTATATACTATAATAGTAAGCTGACCATGGCAAAATAGTCAAAATAATTATAAATTAATAAAAAACTAATACAAATTACATATGGCAAAATTTTCAAAAAAGCAAAAACCCACTGAGGAGGACGAACTGTTAGAGGAAGATGATGATGAAGGTACAGATTCCGACACAGACTCAAAATCTAAAAAAGGAAAAAAAGGTGCAAAAGACAATGACTCTTCTATACTTGATACTATAGCTGAGATAAAAAGTCGATTTGGTGAAGAGTCTATAATGAAGCTTGGCGAGAAACCAAGATTAAACGTTGCTACAGTATCTACTGGGTCCATAGGACTCGATGCAGCACTTGGTGTTGGAGGATTACCAAAGGGGCGCATCATTGAGATTTTTGGACCTGAGTCTTCTGGTAAGACCACACTTGCACTTCATGTTATTGCTGAGTCACAAAAGAAAGGCGGTGTATGTGCTTATATAGACGCAGAGCATGCTATGGACCCTGACTATGCAGCAAAACTTGGTGTAAACATAAACAACTTACTCATCTCTCAACCTGACGCTGGAGAGCAAGCATTGGAGATCACAGAGAGTCTTGTTCGTAGTGGTAAGATAGACGTTATCGTAATAGACTCTGTAGCCGCCCTGACACCTAAAGATGAGATCGAGGGAGACATGGGAGCGCATCATGTTGGTAAGCAAGCTAGACTGATGTCACAGGCCCTAAGAAAGCTTACAGCTATAACAGCCAAGAGTGGTACTATTGTTATCTTTATAAACCAAATACGTATGCAAATCGGTGTGATGTTTGGTAATCCAGAAACAACTCCTGGAGGAAAAGCCTTGAAGTTCTATACTTCGGTTCGACTTGATATCAGACGTATCGCTCAGATCAAAAAAGGTGAAGATATCATGGGAGGTAGAGTTCGTGTGAAAGTTGTAAAAAACAAAGTTGCTGCTCCATTCAAGCAAACAGAGTTTGACTTAATGTATAACGAAGGTATATCACTCGAAGGTGAGATGATAGCACTTGGTGAGAAAATGAAACTCATAACAAAAAGTGGTTCATCATATGCATATGGAGATATAAAACTAGGTCGTGGATATGACGCTACAAGACAGTTTTTGAAAGAAAAAGAAAATAAAGAGATAAAAACTAAGATCTTGAAAGAGATCAAAGATCAACTCAAAGAGTAAAGCTCAACTAAAAATAAGTCCTCCAAGAAATGAGGACTTATTTTTAATTTCACTTTAGTAGACCGGGTGTTCTGGAGTATAGTGAATCTTAAAGCGTATTGAGGTAATTTTTACTATTTATTACTTTTATATTTTCAACAGGTGAACCTGCTGGTAATTTTATATTTTCCATATTGTATTTACACTCATACCCTTTCAAGGTTCCATCCGAACTTTCTTCTATGATATCTATCTCTTTATTGTCGTCCAATCTCCAAAAAAAATAATTTGTTGAATTTTTTGATAAAACTTTTTTCTTCATCAACTCTGACATAATAAAATTTTCAAACAATTGACCTTTATCTTGCCTTATACTCATGTCTACCGTTCTACCCAATACCCCATTTCTTATTCCATTATCCCAAAAATATATCTTGTCTAAAAGTCTTGCTTTAATCCTTTCTTTACCTGAATATGCAGGTAGTCTGAAAATTATATAAGCTTGTTCCAATACTTTTATATATTTTTCTATCGTATTACGAGAGACTTTCAAATCATTGGCTATACTATTTATGGAAAAAGTTGACCCTACCTGATCCGCCAATATCTTTAATATTTTTTGTACTAAATCAGGTTTACGTATATTGTCCAAAGTTAAAACATCTTTAAACAAATAATCATTGGTTAACTGGAGCAATCTCTCTTCTCTGGAGATGCCACTTAAAAGCCTCATCTCTGGGTACATGCCCCATATCAACATATCATCCGTATAGGTATATATATCACTTTCATGTTCCAAAAAATCTTTATACTCTGAAACCATAAGTGGATTCATATACATTGAAACATTTCTACCTGTCAAAGGTTCATGCATCATATTTTGCAAATCAAAAGCTGATGAACCTGTTGCAATGATTTGTATTTCTGGATAATTGTCATAGATTAACTTTATGGACTTTGCACAGCCTTCTATATTTTGAGCCTCGTCTATAAAAACAAGTTTTGCATCGCCGATAAACTGCTTTAGCTCGCTTGAGTTATTTTTATATGAAAAATTTTCCTGAACATTTGGCTCATCTCCATTTAAAAAACGGACATTGTCATATTCATCTTTTAAATGCTTTAAGAGTGTTGTTTTACCTATTTGTCTTGCCCCATATATCAAAATAACCTTATTTTTAAAGATATTGTCTTTAATTTTACTATATATATTTCTTTTTATAAATATTTTATTCATATATAAGGATATTATACGCAAAACTCCGATTATTGCAATGTATACTATACAAGAAACCTACCTTTTTTGTATAGTATAGTATACAAAAACCTGAAAAGTTCAATTTGTGTAGTACACTGTGGCGCATTTCTGTGACTATGTATCAAGGGCACCTCCTCGGTTCGGAAACAAAAAAAAGGATACAGACTTTAATCTATATCAATTTTTGATTGAGCTTTCTTTTTCCTAGCCTAGATTAATATACGGCGTTAATGCCATAAATCTTGATCTTTTGATAGCTAAGCCGAGCTTTCTTTGATTTTGAGCTGTAACACCTGACCTCTTTCTTCCTATAATTCTACCGTATTTGTTAACAAATTTGTTTAACAAGTCAGTATCCTTATAGTCAATGTGTTTGATACTATGCTCTGTGAAATAACACTTTTTTGACATGATTTTTATATATTGTATTTATTATTAATGATAACGTTACGTCTTAAAAAGGTATATCTTCTGGATTTATATCTTCATCTGGATATTGTACCTCGCCTGCGTCTGTTGTTGACTGGTCGGCACCATCATTATTGCCTGATGGAGCAGCGGCTGCAAAAGGAGCGTTTGATGTCCCTGTTCCAGCACCTGCCTTTGGTCCAAATTGGAAACTATCAGCTATAATCTCTGTTCGATAGTTTTTCTTTCCATCTTGTCCATCCCAACTTCTTGTTTGTATTCTACCTTCAATATATATCGGGTTACCTTTTTTAACATATTGATGTATTATTTCAGCTGTTTTGCCGAACGCTACAACATTGTGGTATTCAGGTACATCTTTTTTTGCACCTGATGCGTCCTTTGTTGATCTATTTGTAGCTAAAGAAAATGAATTAACATGCATTCCTGATGGAAGTGACTTTAATTCAGGATCTTTAGTTAAATTTCCATATAATATTACCTTGTTTATGTACATAATTTTAATTTTTGTTTAGTTTATAATTGTATGCTTCAGAGCTTTGAGTTAACAAGCGCCGCACTAACATACTAATTAAGCTATGAGAATATTATTAACGACGTAGAGTAAGGGAAACAAAAGGTTTACTTTTGTACCCAAACCGAGGAAGTTAACTTTTATTTCTCTTCAGTTTCTGAACTAGTTTCTTCAACAACATCTGCCACAACTTCTTCAGTTGCAACTAATGTATCAACTTCCTTGAGTAAAACTTCATCATCATAGTTAGGTAAAATATCCTTAGCTACAAGTGTGTTCTCTCTTACTGTTTTAACAATAAGATATCTTAGTGTTTCTTCAAGTTCTTTTACAAACTTTTCGAATGTCGCTAATTTACTTGCTTCTAATTCAAATTTAACCCAGCCAAAAAATGCAGTTTCATACCATTTCTTTTGAGCTTTGATTGTTTTTGGAATCTCATATGCAAGTTTAAACATGTAAGGAACTGATTCAGAGATGATTTCTCCTTCTAGTTTCTCAATATTTGACTTTATTTTTGAAAATTCTATTTGAACATCAGCCTCAGAAAGGGTTGGAAGGAGATGAATTCCTAATTCATATACCTTGAAGCCTTCTTTTGTGCTTTCTTTATTTTCAGTCATGAAGAACACTTTATCATATAATCCCTATTTAATCCAGTGCTTTTTAGCATTGTTATAAAAGATATCTATTACCTCATTTATATCTATTTCTTTGATTTCAGCGATTTTCTTATATATCTCCCTTACATGGTTTGGATTGTTCCTTTGTCCTCTGAATGACTTTGGAGCAACATATGGGCTATCCGTTTCAGCAAACATACGCTCAATCGGCACAAACTTTATCAGATCTCTGTAGGACTCTACAAAAGTGACTACTCCAGTAAAAGAGATACTGAAACCAAGATCAAGAAATTCTTGAGCTTCATCAGTCGTTCCTGCAAAAAAATGTACATTACCCTTATATTCTTTCACAACACCTATAAAGTTTTCTTTAAGAACTTCTAAAGTTTCCCTGTAGGAATTCCGAACATGTAGCATGAGAGGTTTATCATATAAAATAGACATTTTTATCTGATTTATAAAGATTTCTTTTTGAAAATCCTTTGTCTTTTCGAGATCAAACTCATCAATATTTTCATCCGTTATTCTAAAATAATCCAATCCGCACTCCCCTATGCCACAGATATAAGAATTTAATTTGTCATCTTTCAATAATTCTTCAATGTTATATAGACCTTCAGGATACAGTGGATGCAAGCCTATCGTTGACCATAGCAAGTTCTTGTGTTTTTGAGCGAGCACTATAGCATCTCTTGAACTTTTTTCATCAACTCCAACATTTATACCAATGACATTGTTTTTTTTCATCTCGTTCACTATGATATCAAACTCATCCCGAAAATCGTCAAATTGTAAATGACAATGAAGGTCAACATATGGATTTTTTGTTGTTATTTCTGTCATACACTTTATTTTTCTATTTCTACCTTTGGAAATAAAGGTTTTTCTGGCATCTCCTTATCCTGAATATATTTAATAATACTTGATACCGTTTTTGGTAATATAGGTTGGATGAAGTAAATAATCGTATAGAATCTAATCATCATATCTTCTACGATTCTTCTTGCTTCATCGGGGTTAGTTTTGAAGAGCTTAAACGGTTCTTTTGTTTGTATATCAGCGTCAATTGCAGACAACTCTTTCCACAAGTTATTGGTGTAATGGTTTATATCAAAATCTTCTAACGCTTTAATTAGTTTTTCTTCAAGTTTTTTGTATAAATCTGTTTTATCAATATTGTCGAAACTTACAGAAACATCATATGAGATCATCATTTTTATCAGACGATTTGTAAGATTACCAAGACCGTTTGATAGATAAGCGTTGTAGTTGCTGATAATCAAATCTTCAGTTATCTCACCATCGTCAAATATAGGTATATTATTTGCAAAATAAAAACGTAATCCTTCTGGACCAATCTTGTTCATCATGTCCACAGGACTGATAACATTTCCTATAGTTTTACTCATCTTACGTCCACCTGATTGCATCAATCCGTGCACGATAAGTTGATTTGGTAATGGAATCTCTGCTGCTAAAAGCATGGCTGGCCACAATATAGCGTGAAATTTTAATATCTCTTTTCCTATCAGGTGTACTTTTTGAGAGTTTTCATTATTCCAAAAAATATTGTACAAACTTTCTGGCAATTGCTGGCCTAGTGATCCATAACCAAGTCCAGAAATATAGCTTACGAGAGCATCGCCCCAAACATATACACCCTGCTCATTATCTCCAGGAACCAAAACAACATTTTCCTGCCCCTTAAAAGGACGTGAAAAACTTGTATCTGTAAGACTTTGATCAATAAAACTCAAAACTTCGTTTTTTCTTGATTCCGGAAATATTTTTAAGGTATCATTTTGTACAATTTCACGTATTTGATCTGCATATTTTGATTGCTTAAAAAAATAATTCTTTTCTTTGATAAAATCTGGTTTTGTGCCATGATCTGGACATAATCCATCTATCAAATCTTTTTCAGTCTTAAACCCTTCACATCCTACACAATAATATCCTTCATAATACCCTTCATAAATATCTCCTTTCTCTTTTAGTTTATTCCAAACCTCAATAACTGCTGGATGATGTCTTTGTTTGTTAGTTGTTCGTACATATTGATCATAAGAAACACCCAACCTTTCAAACAAAATTTCTGCGTTTTTAGCCTGCAAATCAAGAAAATCCATTATACCTAAACCTGTTTCATCAGCAGTTTTTTGAATCTTTAAACTGTTTTCATCAGCACCTGTTACAAAATATGTCTCCCTACCTTGTAGTTTTGCCATACGAGCAAAAATATCACCAATCGATGACGCATAGGTGTGTCCAATATGTAGTTCACCATTTGGGTAAAAGATTGGGTTTGTTATATAGAAATTCCTTTTTTTCATTACCTCAATATATCATAAAACCTATACATTTTCCTCTTCCAATGCCTCTCTTCGTGCTTTATCATCAATAAATTCAACAATTAAAACAGATATTGGAATCGAGAGAATAATACCTACAAAACCTGCTAATTCAATACCGGCAATTAAAGAAATAATGACTAGCATTGGAGGTACACCGATAATTTTCTTGATAACTGCTGGATAAATCACATGAGACTCTATTTGATGAATCAAAGTAAATACAATTAAAACAATCAAGGCAACACCAAATCCACCACTTATAGAACTCAACAAGAATGCAACAATAGTTGAAACAAAAGTTCCCAAGACTGGAATCAATTCCATAAAGCCAGCTATAAGTGAGATCAATAGTATGTTTTGTATTTGGTCGCCTAAAAATATTTTCAAAACTGACAAACTCACAAGTACAACAAGAAATACAATTCCCATAAGTATAATTTGTCCTTGCATCCATAATCCTATCTTCTTCTGTACTCGACTCCACAAATCTGTAACATATTTTTCATATTCTTTAGGAGAGATAAGTTTTAAAAATTTTGCTACTCCTTTTTCTTCAACTGATAGATATATAGATAACACTAGAACTAAAATGAAACTTACAATACTGTCAAAGAATCTGTTAAACGTGTCAAAAATTCCACCAGCAAAATCAGAAAAATAAGAAGCGATCAGACTTGTGAGGTCTTCCAGTGATATTGTTGAGGGTATATCAGGAAAAATACCTTTAGCTGTCTTATATAATCCTTTTTGTATTGGGTTCAATAAGTCAGATGTTTTAACAGATTCTGGTAGAGAATTTAATGCAGTCAATGTTTCTTTAAACAAAGGCGGTAATGCAAAAAAGAAAAATGACAAGAATATACTAACTAATAGTAAATAAGAAAGTAGAACTGCAATTCCTCTGTTTACACCTATCCTTTTAAAGAATAAAATAAGTGGCTCAATAAACGATGCCACAATAACTGCAACTAATATTGATAATATGAGCGATTTTAATTGAATCAGGGCCAGAAAGGCTAAAATTCCCATAATAATTTTAAAGATATCTAATGCCCTGATTTTCATACTTGTATTGTATGTTTTTTTGTGGGGTTATGCAATATTGAAAAGACTTATAGTTTTCCTCACCTCATCAGCTATCCCTTCTATACAATCAAACTTCATAACCTCCTCAGCATCTACCCATGCATAATCCGTAAAGGCTCCCTCCTCCAAAACCACATCCCCACTTACATACTTAGCTGCAAATTTTACTAAAATAACTGGGGTCTCATCAGGTCGTATAAAAGCAACATTATTTATATAAATTAAATCATCACTAATAACTAATCCCGATTCTTCAAATGCTTCCCGTTTTAATAATCCACCAATCGCATTTTCATAATCAAAAATATCACCATTCATACGGGTGGGTTTGTCCATTGGTAAATCTGTCCATTCTAACTTTCCGCCTGGAACCGCATATTTATTCGGATGTGCAGTTTCTGTTGCAGCTCTTTTTAAGATTAAACATTTTTTATCTGATTCACGATAGATCACAACATTTGCAACTACATAAAATAACTTATCTTTCTTAGCGTTGTCGATGCTTATTTTTGTGGCTTTCATACTTTTAATAATACCATAGAAAAAATCGACACCGCCACCCTGGGGTGATAGTGCCGATCTTAGACAATGTCTGTTCTTATTTTTAATGGTGCACAGAAGAACATTTTTTTCCTGAATTGCTTTGTCCTTCTTGCCCAAAAGTAAGACCAAACTTTCTCAATATGTTCCTTACCGAAGGAATACCCGACAACGACTGACTGATCAAGGAAATACTCATATTTCAGACCTCTATATGTTCTTGGTTTTTGTAGACAGAACAATTTCATCCTCAGACCAAAAACCCTGATCATCTTATATACCATCACGAACGTATTAAAACCAGGCTGACTCAAATCATCGTACCAATATGGCAAGGGAATGTTATCACGATGCTCAACAACCTGTTGGTACAAATTTTCATGCTTGTCGTTCATTCTCCAAAATCTTAATTGAAGACGGCTTACATATTCTTGGACAAATGCGAGTGTAGCCTTGAGACCTGGTTTAGATCTTTTGACCCAAGTTCCGGCCTCAATCATCTCGTTTCGAATAGAACTTGTCCATTGCTTGAAAAGTGAGTTTGGACTGTACGGTCCACGATTCTCAAGGTCATCAAAAAATGTTTTCAGAGTTATCTTATGTTTCCTGACTTTTATCATCGGACGGCGGGAAATATAATTCTCAACTGTCCTCCGAATTGGATTTGATTTTCTTTTCATAGTACTGTTTTACACAGCCATACTAGCATTTTAATATAATTCAAACAATAATTGACACAGCTACGATATTTGATATTATATACACATCTGAACAGTGGAAAATGTCTAACAAGACGATCGGGCTGCCACGGCAGGACTTATGATGGAACTCTGGTTAAAACTGGTGCCGTCCATCCAGATAGTAAAACATCTCATTTTATGAGGTGTTTTATGTTTATAAGTTTATTAATCTTTTTATCATGCATTTCATAGGTGGTGATTATTTCATAATGGTTATATTTATGTATAAATTCTAAAATAAGTACATTATTATAAGGCTTATCTATATTTACCGAAAACTAGTTAAAGTATTTCAGGAGAATTTATAAGGTTTTATATACTAAAATAACCTTATGTGATGTAAGGTTATTAAAAGTTATAAAGAAAATTTATCTAAACAAACATATCTTCCAAATCCTCAATCTTAACAACTTCCTGCTTTCCACTATCTCTATCTCTCAAAGTCACAGTTCCTTTCTCCAAAGAATCAAAATCAACCGTCAAACATATAGGCGTTCCAATCTCATCCTGTCTTCGATATCTCTTTCCTATACTTTGTGTCTCATCATACACGATCTTAGATTTTGCAATTCCATTTTTTGATGCAATAGTTTTCACCATTTCAAAAACTTCTCGTGCCTTAGTAACTAAATCTTCTTTATTTTTTACCAATGGCAAAATAGCAAGCCGGTACGGTGCTATATTTTTATGCAATTTCAAAACAATACGCTCTTCATCATTCATCTCGTCTACTGTATAAGCAGTTGAAAGTATTGCCAAAATAGTTCTATCCAAACCAAAAGATGGTTCTATGCAATGTGGAATAAATCTCTCTTTTGTTTCTTCGTCAAAATAAGATAAATCAACTTTTGACCCGTCTGAATGAGCCTTTAAATCAAAATCTGTTCTATTGGCCAAGCCAAATAACTCTTTTCTACCAATTGGAAATTCATATTCAAAATCTATTGTTCGTGATGAATAATGTGCCCTATCTTCATCAGCAATCTCAAGCTCATGCAACTTATCTTTGTCAAGACCAATGTCAATGATAAACTCCTGAATTTCGTTTTGAAAATGTGAGAATGCTTCATCTGCATTTTTTGGATTTGTAAAATATTCTATTTCCATTTGCTCAAATTCTCTTACTCTAAATACAAAATCTCTTGGAGCTATTTCATTTCTAAATGCCTTGCCGATCTGTGCCATTCCGAAAGGAAGACGCGGGTGAAATGTATCTTGGATATTTTTAAAATTCACAAACATACCTTGAGCAGTTTCAGGACGTAGGTACACAACATTGTCATCTGACTCGATAGCACCGATATTTGTTTTAAACATCATATTAAATTTTCTAACTTCACCAAAATCATTTCCATCAACTGATTTAACGTTATGCTCTTTAATCATTGCACCCATCTCTTCTATAGTTTTTCCAGACACAGTAAATCCGGCAGCTTCAAGTATATGATCTGCTCTATATCTTTTCTTTGTTTTTACATCCTCAACTAATGGATCTGTAAATGTATCAACATGACCTGAGGCTTTCCACACCTTCGGATTCATAAGGATAGCTGCATCAACACCATACATATCCGTTCGATTATCAACAAACCTCTCCCACCAAACCCTCTTCACTTGATCTTTAATCATAAGCCCCAAAGGACCGTAATCCCAAGTACCAGAAAGACCACCATATATATCAGAACCTTGGTATATAAAGC
The DNA here is from genome assembly GCA_043736035.1 of Candidatus Parcubacteria bacterium. GTDB lineage: Bacteria > Patescibacteriota > Minisyncoccia > Phycocordibacterales > CAIZLB01 > CAIZLB01. The sequence goes on along the minus strand of JAYTDF010000040.1, from coordinate 8,815 downwards.
CACGTCTCTTACAGAGGGAAATAATATCTTCTAGGGTTGTTTCTTTAGCCATATGCAATATAGATTAACATAAATCAGAGCCTATTTCACCACCCCACTCATCTCCGAGTACTGCCCTGTTGTAACCTGTGTCTTCACTGAGTTTGTCTTCAACTGCATTTTCTCACCCGTAAAACTATCCGTTGCAGTTAGTGTTGGGTCTATGATTACAGCCGGTGATTGCCCTGTTTGAGTTAGTGTTGGAATGAATCCTACTTTAAAGTAGAACTCTCGTATAGGTTTATCTATTCCGGCTCCAGCTTCCACATCACTCAAGTTAATAGTAAGCTCTCGAGTTGACTGATTGTATTTTATAGCAGCAGGTGGAATATTTGGGCCATACACACCTTTCCAAGTTGCATTGGGTGGTAGCTTAGCTGTAAAATGTACATCTTTGATCGTGTTAGCAGTGTTCGAAATATTTCCAATATATTTGTACACTACTTCTTTATTTACCTCTGGTGAATACACTCCTTTATCATAGGCTAAGCTAGAATTAAGAACCACATCTGTCTTCAAGCGTAACTGTTTCTTTGTACTTGCTACAATAGTCTCAGGAACCCTATTCTCACTTAATCTTTGAGATTTCACATTGATAACCAAATCTGATGTTGACCGTCTTAAGGTTTTAATTAAACTTTCAGTACTCGATAGTGTTCTGAGATTAAAACTAAGTTCTCGACTTTCACCAGGTGGAATTGTTGTGAGGCCAGTATTTAAAGATTTATCCCAGAAAAGTACATCTCGATTGGAATCATAAAATCCATCACTACTATTTAGGCTTCTTCTATCTATAAGTACACCACCAAGAGAAACTTCTATTACAACATCAGTTATTGCATCAGGTAAATTATTTGTTATAACCAAATCATTTTTCATGTTTTGATCGTATGTGACTGGTTTATTATCTGCATTATCACCGTCAAGTAATAATTTTGTAATAACAAAAGGTTTACGTATTGCAACTTGAGCATCTTGTGTTGTCAGTACTGTTAACATTTCTTTTGTCTTAACATCTTCAATGCCCAATGTAAATCTGAAATTTTTATCTACATTAACCTCACCTAAAAATTTACCTTTCAATCTTATAGTTGTTGATGACAAAGGACTAATACTATCAAAAGACCATGTGTTATTATCCGATAATGGTTTTGGTGTTGCTTCCAATAGTTTATATCCGAATGGATACTCAACTCTCAACTGTATATTTTTTAAAACCTCTTCACTATTTGAGCTTAAATCAATATTGAAAGTTAATTCTTGATTATTATTAATTTCTTTTATATTACTCACTACAACATTTATTGGACTCCCTGCTATAAAAACTCCAACATTTTTATCTGTTTTAAAAATTGTAGCCGAATCATTAATATTAAACTGATATGAATATCTTATATTTTTCTTAATATTTTGTTCACCAAAAAACACCACAGAATTTTTTTGCCTTATTGTTTGGCCTGGTTTTATAGTTCCAATAGAAATTCTCTCGTTGGTTAAATCTTTATTTCTATCTATTGCGGATTTTGAACCATCTGGATATTGGATAACTAAGTCGGATAAAATAAGTTCAGATGTATTGTTATTTGTGATGTCAACAATAAAATCTGTAATCTCACCGCTCTTAACAGATACAGGACCAGTAACTTTTATATCTATTTTATTTGTCGAAATAGTGTTGGTTCCTTGTACAAGGTTGAAGTATGTGTAGAACCCTGCCCCAACAAAGAAAAAGAAGATTGTCATAAATATGACAAAACCAATTGTAAACTTATTTTTCTTGATAGTTCGAGAATTTTTTCCTTGCATATCAGCTGTATCACCTATCTTAATTGTTTGCATGTCAGGATGGTAGTCAGGTTGAAAATCTGGATTAATACTAATATCCTTTGCCTTTGTTTCAATATGTTTTTTTAAATTTGGATATAAACTATTTTGATTACGTCCATCTAGTTCAGCTTCAGCTAATTTAAGACCAGCTCTAGTTTGTTCCAATCTACCTTCAATCTTTTGAGCTCTTTCTTGACTATTATGATCACCACTTTGACTTGCGAACTTATTATTTAGAAAATCAGATATTGTTTCCTTCTTACCCTCTCGTTCCACATATTTTTCTAACCCTGTATCTTTAATTTCATTTACTTTTTCATTCCAATTTGATGGCACATCTAAATCATGTTTGTGAAGTGGATTAAGTCTAGATGCATTGTCAGTCAATGTTCTTGAATACAATTTTTGTCGTAACTTATTTATTTTATTTATATCATCATCTCTTAGACTATTCATAGTATTATTATAAGCTTATGTTGAGATTGGTGCAAAGGTTTGACTTCTAAACGAAATGATAAAAATTATTCTACTGAAGTGAAATAAAAAATAACAGTATCTTCTTTAAGATATCCGTTATTTTTTTATTGAGCCTTCTTTAGTTTTCAAACACGTCCGGATTAACCCTACAAATAACAGATTTTGTTATTGTTGTCATAGACGGACCTGAACATGTAACAACATATTTTTGATTTGTCCGTAAATTGTCTATTTTTTGAAAACTATTACCAGAAATAGTTGTCGGTGATGTAGGTGTAACACCAAAACCTGACAATGTACAACTTGAATCTGTAGGAATATCTAATAATGCCCAATTGATAGTACATGAACCACCTTTATTAAGAACGACAGACGGGGTCTTGGTCAGTATAATGCGAGGAGTCAATGTTGTTGTCGGTGGAGTTGTTGGTGGAGCCACAGGACAGGCGGTAGGATCTGACACAGAAGACTGCACCACACCTGCACTGTCTTTACATACCCAGTTTGAAGTATCAGACTGACAGGCACATATTTGTCCTACAGGAGGCACAGCACCGTTGTCTATAGAACATGTTGTGTTTGATGTCTGATTGTCATATGTATCTTTAAGGTCCACAGTTGATGTCTGTATACCTGAAACTTTTGGTATTGTATATATATATGACTCTGAACGTTCTTTTTGAACAGATACTCCGTTATCATTTCGGGTGTATATGATCTTATCAATAGCTCTAACTGCACTAATAGTAAAAGTTGTATTTGTCGTATCAGAGCTTGCAATACACGATGAGTCTAATGCACAATATGATGAACCTGCAGTTGAAGAAGTTGTCACGTTGTTTGTATCTTTACACACATATGATCTTCCACTACATGAACATGTACCAACACCACCATTGGATGTTGTAAATGAATAATTTCCATTTGTCCACAGACTCCAATATGCTTGTGGTGAATTTTCTTTAGAGCGCATACGTGCATAATACTTTGTAGCTGGCCTAAGACCAGTCATAACATGATTTCTAATATTGGTTGCATTTACCGATTCACTAGCAATTGAAAATATTTTCATTTTGGTTAAATCAGTAAAATTTCCCTGTACAGTTGTAAGTTCAATAGTGTAATCTTTCTGCGTATGATTTTCCTTATCTTTATATGTCCAATGCACATTGGATGATGTTGCACTGATACCGTCAATACTAGTTATATTCACTACAGGACGACTGACATCAATCTCATTTGGACATACACCTGCTCCACGAACACATATAAACTGTCTTACTGTGATATCACGTTGTCCACTATTTCCATTTTGAAATAAGTAGAAGTACATTCTGTGAATTCCAGGGGTTTTTGGAGCTGTATATGTTTTGGTCAAGGTGGTAGGAAACAACTCTCGAGCATGATCACTCAAACTATACCATGCTTGCAAAGCACCTAAAGTTGGCTTCGCATAGGAATATGTCTCATTTTTCAAAGTCTTCATGTGAGCAATATATGTTCTTGTATAGTCATTATCTGCATTATATTGACAACGAATACTTGATGGATCTGAACAACCTTCTGTTACAATTCCACCCACGTAATCTGACCAATAACCCTGTATTTTTAAGTTTGAAGTTGCAGAAAAATCAAATTTTGCCAATGCAGGACTTAGGGTACCCGCCTCAGCCAGAATTGATTTTACAGTATTAAGTCTTGATGTGTGATCTTTGGCCCAATTGACATAATCCTTTGCATCAACATTTTCATTCATATGAAACGTATACAGTAGCATTTTGAGTTCACCTGTAGATCTTTGACAATATCTATATATTTTTTCAACCCCTTCACAAAAAATGTCAACTGTAACATTTGTCCGTGTGAGTTTTTTAAGTGCCACCTCTCGAGCAAGTGAAATACCAGCACCACTATTTAAACCACTGTACGCAGTTATAACCTGTAAGTTTGATTTTATGAGTAACTCATCCCAAGGATCACCACCGTTCCAGTCAAGAAGCTTAATACCCTTGTTTGACCAATATGCCCCTCGATCTGCAAATGTACCATCGAGCTTTGGTGTTTGATTTTGCCATGCAATAGAAGGGTCATACACATAGGCCTGATATTGTCTTCCGTCATTATTACAGTCAGCATAGGTTGCACTAAATGTCAGTCTAAATTGTTGCCCTGGCTCATAAATCAAAAGTTGTGGAGGTAAAGGAGAAGACACGGTTGTTACATTAAACCATCGAGTATTAGGATCAGGATCGAGGTTATGTGAACTAACAATTTTCCACTGTAACAAATAAGTATTTATTAAATCATGAGTAAGGTCATTAATGACATTTAGATAGTCTTGAGCATCCTGACTAATCTCTTCAGCCAACACTTTGGCATTTGACATTCCAAAAATCAACAAACCAACAATAAATATTAATCCGAAAAGTGAGAGTGGTATCGATGATGCTTTTGGTTTTTTATTAAAAATAATAAACAGTATAGTCAATAACAATATAATCACTATGATTACAATTACTATCACAATTTTTTTAGATGACTGTATACCTTCTTTATACGGTGTTTGATTTTTAACATCTTCGGGCGAAGGGAGCCTGGTCGTATACTCATCAAGAATGATGCCATCTATTGTTTTTATAGTAGAAATAAAGGAAAGTGACTTTGCATCCATATTTGCCTTAAGTGGAACGATTACACTTCGAGCGGTATCCAGGTCGAGAGGTTGAGAGACAGTGGCAACAATCTCATTTTTTTCATTTATCGCAGTGACAGTTAAGATAGTTGAGGTCGCGCGCAATTGTTTATCTAGCCTAAACTCATCGATCGGCTGTCCTCCATATGTCACAATAGTATTGATAGTTTCACCTACCTTAACCTCAAGCGTGTTCGTGGTAATATTTCTGACTGTTGCAATAGGTCCTGCTATGATATATCTAAGAGACACTGGTGATATGTCAATACCTTCTGACTCAAAAGTAATTACGCCATAATACACAAGAGGGTCTAGATCAGTTGGCAAAGAGACACTATATATAATAGGTTTAAAATCTTTAGAATCAGAACTCCTATTGTCCGTCACGATAGGATCAAGATTGATAGTTCTTTTGAGAGCATCAACATTGTCAACCCTATCATATATTTTGAGTATTGGATTAACGGTATATTTTTTAGTTGTTGAAGATATTGAAAAATTAAAACTTAAAGTCTCTTTATCATAGATAGTTGGACCTGTTTCAGCTCGAATCATCAGTGGATATCCGGAAATAGATAGACGTGGGTTAATCACATAACCACTCGGCTTTGCCATACCTTCCACCATAACATTTAAATCACTTCGCCCAACCAATGTGCCATCCTTAAGTGTTGCAACTATTTGAATACCAACATTTCCAGATACAGATTTTGGTAAAGTGTACGAAAAAGAAATACTATCTTTTGAATTACCTTTTATATACAAAGGACCTATCTTATCTGTCACACCATACACTCCTTCAATAGTAAGGTTCTCTGGATGATATACTCCGGAAGAGATACTATAATAAATATCTGATTGTGGAGTTTCAGAAAGATTTGAAAGTGTAAAAGTTCCGTCTATTTTTTCTCCAACCTTATAGTCTGTCTTTTCGGTCTCTATGTTGTGCACATAAATCTGATATGTTTCATTTCCTGAAGGAGTAACTGCAAAAACAGGAGATGCTACAATTAATAATAAACCAAGTAGTTTAATAAAATTTTTTTTCATATGCCTCATTGTAACATATATATACATATTTATTTAAAAATTTATTTTCTTATTTGATGAATTCAATCCAACAATATTTTCATCAAACCAGGCACACAATCCCTCTCCTTCATACCTAGACATTTCAGCGACACCTATCTTCTCTGTAAACCCTTGCAACCCTCTAATATATACCGTAAAAAAAATATTAACACTATCCAAAAAATGTTTTTTATTATTTTTATCACTTTTGACAATATAAATAATAAATTTACAAAGATGGATAATCATATTGTACACTTCGGTATTTATGTCTTCGAAATAATCTCTTTCATCATTAAAAAATAAACTTTCAGACACTTTTAAAAACTCAACTAAGCTTTTAGATCCTGCAAAGGCAAACTTGTGATGTACATCGGTCAATCTAAAAAACTCCTTCCCTCGAACTACAGCTATCTTATTTACAGAATACGCTTTTATATTTCCTTTAAGTTTTGAACTTTCTTTTCTGAAACTGGTTGCGATGATATGTATCACACCAAATTTATCAGAAAAAGCTTTTATAAGAACATCATTTTCCTGAATGTTTCTGATATCAAATATGATGCAATTTGTCTCATATATAGTGTAGACCATATATTATTATATCTTGGTTACAGTGATTTCATTTTCTTCTGACTCTATTGTGTCAATATTTTCTGAGTTTACTGATGACTTTATCATATCTATGTATGCTGAGATATTTTCTTTAGTTTTTATTGTAAGCGATATTTTGTCACTTGGTATTAAGTTAAGTTCTTTTCTCTTTGATTGTATCTCTCGAATCATATCTCGAACAACACCTTCGACCCGTAAATCTTCTGTGATGTTTGTATCTAGTGATATCTCTAAACCCTCTATAACCTCTTTAACATTCAACTCATCCTTTATGATTTCTGTATAAATATTTTCTATTATTTCTTTTTGCACAGATATGGATTGTAAAGGTTGCCTTACTTTTATACCTGCTTTATTTCGCAAAGCTAAACCTTGTTCTATTACTTGGCGAGTTTGTGTCATTTTCTCAAGTACAGAAATGTCAGTTATAGTTTTAAACTCTGGCCAAACTTCCAAGTGCACTGATTCTTTTACATCTTTAATATGCGCAAAACTTTTCACAAATAAATACATCTCCTCAGCCATAAACGGTGTAAACGGTGCTATAACTTTAGACAAAGTAACAAGTACTATCAACAAGTTTTTAGTTACAAGCTCATCTTCTATTCCCTTAAAACGATCCCGACAACGTCTCAAATACCATGTTGAAAGTTCATCTACAAAATCAAGTATAGGTTTTGCAGCTCTATCTATTTGATAATTATCCAAGTTTTCAGTTATATCTTTTACAAGAGTATTGAGTTTAATCTCTATCCAAGCATCTAACTCATTTGTATTTGAAAAACTATTGTCAATATCTATGTCAAGATTTTTAGCACCATACATCTCTAAAAATGATATAGTATTTGAAATCTTATTGAAGAATTTATTATTGATTTCATTTAGCATCTTTTGGGAAAATGCATATTCTTCAGCGCGTGTTACAGGAGATGAGAGTAAAAAGTATCTCAAAGAGTCAGCCCCAAACTCCTCTACCACAGGAATCAACTCCGCGTAATTACCTAAACTCTTAGACATCTTTTTTCCGTCCTCAGCCAAAACCATGCCTGAAACCAAAACATTTTTAAATGGAGCCTTATCAAACAAAGCTACCGACATAAAAAGCATATAGTAAAACCAACCTCGAGTTTGATCCAAACTCTCAGCTACAAAATCCACCGTCAGGTTTTCTTCAAAATCTTTTTTCTGCACATCGTTAAAATCAAATGGATAGTGAACTGATGAAAAAGGCATTGACCCTGCATCATACCAAACGTCTAGTACTTCAGGTAATCTTTTATATACTTCGTTATTTTCCATAAATACCACCTCGTCAATATACGGTCTATGAAAATCAAGTTCAAAATCTATGTTATGTGGAATAAAGGCAAAATCTATAGAGAGATATTGAGCAGGTTTTGTTTTTTCACAAACTTTTTTACCTTTTATTATTGATTCCACATTGTCGCCACGAGCAATATGTTGTGCACTATATACACACCCTTCATGTGTCACTATCAATATATTTTCATTTTTATGTTTTTTATCTATTTCATATAAAAACTCTGCAACACGTTTTTTTACATCAGCAAGACTTTCACCGTTCGGAAATGCTTTGATAAACTTTTCTGACTTATTTGCTGTAAATGTGTTGTAAATCTCATCACTTTGTCCATCAAGATCACCGTATTGTTGTTCTATGAGTCGTGCATCAATTTTTATCTCTACATCTTTTCCTGTTTTTTCTTTTATTATTTGTTTTACTATCTCTGCAGATTCTTGAGTTCTAACTATTGGTGATACATATATGATGTCAGGAATATTATTTTCCATTATCATTTTCTCGGCTGACACTTTAACATCTTCTCGACCTTTATCGGTCAAGTGATGTTTTTTTGAAAATTCCAAACCCGAGCTCATCACAGATTCTGTAAGATGAGTTGCCTCACCGTGTCTCATTGCTGTGTATGTGTTTCGTCTTGTTTTGTTTTTTATTTCATCGACTGAACCAAGGCAGATATACGGATTTTCTGACTCTTCATTGTCTGATTTCCACATAGGAAGAGGTGTTCCCCAATAACGACTACGTGACACAGCCCAATCACGGTTATTCTC
>JAYTDF010000039.1:0-25960 GCA_043736035.1 Candidatus Parcubacteria bacterium | reverse complement strand
ATTTTCATTTAAGTTCGATGAAAAGTTGGATATGCGATTCTCTACCTTACCTGCAACTGAAGGGGAACTTACGGCGTATGACATTGTCAATTTCTGGTCTATTGAAAATATTTGCCTCATTCTTAGACAATATGCTGATGAGAAATCAGCATGGCGCATCGCAAACAAAATTGCAGAGGTGCGAGAGAATAAGAAAATAGAAACGTCCGGAGAATTGGCAGATATTATTGAACATCAGGTTTTCAAAGGTAAAAAGGGTAAAATTCATCCCGCAACAAAAACATTTCAAGCTATCCGTATTGCCGTCAATGCTGAATTACAGGTTCTTGATAAAGGGTTGCAAGGGGCATTGGACGTATTGACTGACGGTGGTCGCATTGCGGTAATCAGTTACCACAGTTTAGAAGACATAATCGTTAAACATTATTTTAAAAAACTAGAAACAGAAGGACAGGGTAGACGTTTAAATAAAAAAATTATCATACCGTCGGATACAGAGATAAAGAGTAATCCCAAATCTCGCTCCGCAAAACTTCGAATATTTAAAAAAGAAAAAAATGAAAAAGATACAAAATAACAAATCAAAAAATATATATACATTAAGTGCCGCATCATTGGTTGTTATGTTGGTTTTTTCTTATATCATATGTATATATAAAACAGTTGTTCTCGCATCAGACACTGAAATAAATAATAAAAAAGTAAGTGTGCTCACTGCAACTATAAATCAAAAAGAATTTCAATATATTGGGCAAGTTTCTTCTATTGATTTAGATAAAGCAATATCTCTTGGGTATCAAAAAAACACAGAAGACCGCATAGCTTATTTTAATATAAAAGATAATAGCGAACTGGCTATACGATAATGATTACTTTTGCTAAAAGGATCAGAGTATTATCTTTGATATTTATCTCTGTCGCTTTGATATTGATAATAAAATTATATGTCGTTCAAGTTGCTAATCATGAAAATTATTTGAACCTAGGTGACAGACAGTATATAAAAAAGAATTCAAATATAAATGACCGAGGAGATATATACTTTACAAAAAAAGATGGAACATACATCGTTGCTGCGACTATGCAGGAAGAGTATACACTTTACATCAATCCTAAATCCTTTTATACGTTTGTAAAATCTGATAAAAATATCACAAATAAGTCTGAAGATGAAATCTTAGGAGATTTAAAAATAAAGGTAATAGATATTCTGAAAATGAAGAGTGAAAATATTACCGATCTCAATCTAAAAATAGCAAAAGTAAAAGATAAAAGAAATGATGTGTATTTTGAATTAGTTAAAGGTTTGAATGATGATCAGCAGATACGTGTTAAAGATTTAAAACTTGAATTTTTAGGTTTAGGTAAGGAGAAAAAAAGATTTTATCCTGGAAACGAGCTTGCATCCAATGTCATCGGAACATTAGGTTTTAAAGGTGATGTCTTAGCTGGACGATATGGATTAGAAAAACAATATGAAAATACATTGGCTCGAAACGACAAAGCCTACAGTAATTTTTTTGTTGACTTATTTTCCGGAGCAAAAAAAGTAATTTCAAATCGAGACCAGCTTGAAGGCAATGTATATACAACTATTGAGCCAATTGTTCAAAAAGAGTTAGAAAAAAAATTGATGGAAATAAATAATAAACAGAGTTCGGAGCTAACAGGGGCGATTATTATGAATCCGTATACGGGAGAAATAGTTGCCATGGCTAAGGTTCCAACATTTTCTCATGCGGACGGAAAAGATTATGACATTTCAAACTATAAAAATGATATAGTTGAAAGTTCATATGAAATGGGGTCTATCATTAAACCGCTTACGATGTCGGTAGGTATCGATACAGGTAAGGTTCATGCTGATTCAACGTATAATGATATGGGTTTTATAAAAGTTCGAGACAGAACTATGTATAACTTCGATAAAAAGGGTAGAGGTATGATCACAATGCAAACAGCGCTATCACAATCATTAAATACAGGTTTTGTTCATGTGGCCCAGTTAATCGGTAATGATGCAATGTCAAAATATTTTACAAGTTTTGGTATGAGAGAAAAAACAAATATTGATTTACCAAACGAATCTTCACCACTTACAAATAACCTAGATAAGGGTGACGTGGAACATGCTACCATTTCTTTTGGTCAAGGTATAGCCATGAGTCCGATCGGGACTATTAGAGCACTGTCAGTTATTATAAATGGAGGTTATGTAATAAATCCGCATGTGGTAAGTAAGATAAAGTACGAAATAGGAAATACGAGTGAGACAAAAATAGAACCAATAGAGGTAAAAAAGGCCATGCTCAAGCAATCAACTATCGATGAGATTAGAGCCATGCTTGTATATAACGTTGACAATTCTTTACTCAATGGATCACGAAAAAATCCAAGATATACTATTGGTGCTAAAACTGGTACAGCACAAATTGCTTCACAAAATGGAGGGTACATTGAAGGTAAAAACATACATACATTTATCGGTTTCTTTCCAGCCTATCAACCAAAGTTTGTAGTCTTTATGTATACTGTTGACCCAAAAGTTTCAAGGTATGCGTCAGAGTCATTGGCTAATCCGTTTCTTGATTTAAGTGATTTTCTGATTCAATATTATGCAATCCCTGCTGATAGATAAGTGGTAATTTTACTAAACTTATGTTACTATAATGTCTCTAAAATATATATAAAATAAAAATAAAAAACGTAAAACAATATGATTCAATCACAAGTACATGGGCGCAAATCCAAAATTATAGCAAAAATTGCAGACAATAATGCTGCTCCAGAATATCTAACTTCACTTATTGAAGCTGGAGTTGATGTAATGTGGTTGAATACAGCTCATCAAGGTGAGGAAGAGGCTATGGGAGTTGTAAATACCATTCGATCAGTTTCTGATCAAAAGATGTGTATCTTACTTGATACAAAAGGCCCTGAAACTCGCACAAAAGGCATTGAAATACCATTTGAGATTAAAAAAGGTGACCATGTTGTATTTACTGGTGATCTGTCTCAAATTACTGGGCAGTTAGGCGAAAATATTATTGGTGTTGATTATCCAAATTTTCACAATGAAATACCTGTAGGGGAACTTATTAGTTATGATGATAACTCTATTTCATTTATTGTAGAGGAAGTTGTTTCAAATGGTATAAAATGTGTTGTAAAAAATGATGGACTTATTAAAAGTAAAAAAAGTTTAAATGTTCCCAATGTACACATTAATCTTCCATCTTTAACTCCAAAAGATGTAGGTTTTATTCATTTTTGTGCAAAAAATAATATTGACTTTATCATTCACTCATTTGTTCGTAATGTACAAGATTTAAATGATATTAAAGAAATATTAAAAGAATATCCAGAGTATAAAGGCAAGATTATTGCTAAGATTGAAAACCGTGAAGGTTTTGATAATAGAGACATTATTCTTGATAATTGTGATGGACTTATGGTCGCACGGGGTGATCTTATGGCCGAAGTTCCACTTGAAGAGCTTCCTTATATGCAAAAGAAAATGGTTGAATCAACTTTGAAGAAAGGGAAGTATTGTATCGTTGCAACTCAAGTTTTGAAAAATATGGTTAAAAATCCGTCTCCAACAAGGGCTGAGGTGTGTGATGTTGCTAATGCAGTACTCGACGGAACTCATGGTATCTCTATGAGTGATGAAACAGCATTTGGTGATTATCCTCTTGAGGCTACAAATGTGATGCATCGTATTATGAAATACACTGAAGATAAAAGAGCCGAGCTTGTTCATTTTACAGCAGAGCCAGTTTCAACTTCTCCTGTATATCTGTGGGCAAAGGACGTTGTCGCAAAAGCAGTAGCGGAACATGTTACAGCGATAGTCACAAAGATCTCATTAGAAGCCAATAAAGCTATTTCTGCCTATCATCCAACCGCAACTGTATATGCTGGAGCATCAGATATTATGGATTTTAGAAATATGTGTCTCGGATATGGATTATTACCAGTACTGGCTACAACAGGAACGGTTATGGAGATTAAAGATTCTGTAGGACTAGGTGCTCATGAAAAAGTAATGCTATGTGAAGAAAAGGATGGGATATTAACATATACTATAGCCTAGTTGACTACCGTGTTATAATACATACGTGTCAAATACAAAACCATCAACAAAAAAGAATATACCAATAAAGTCTCCTTATGTAGAAGTATATAATGGTGACTTGGTATTTATTGAAAATGAAATCAATTACAACAGCAAGTCTGTTTTTGGAAAAGTATATCCTTTAAAGGTAAGAGATTTACCAGATCAAGAAAAACCGAGAGAAAAGCTTTTGGAATTGGGTGTGAAATCTTTGAATTTATCTGAACTATTGTCAATAGTTCTTATGACAGGGACCAAAAAAGAAGATGTGCTTTCAATGTCTTCAAGGGTTATGAAAGAGTATGGTAAAAGTATATTTTCAAATCCAAATATAGACTTAAAAAAAGTATCACAAGATTTGGATATTCCTATTACAAAGATCTGTCAGATTATTGCCTGTGGTGAACTAGGTAAAAGACTATTTGATAAAAATATTAATGGTGTACAGACCATTCGCACAGCAGATGATGTGTATGAATACACTAAAGATATGCATGGTTTATCAAAAGAGCATTTACGAGGATTGTATCTCGACACACATAATAAAATCATTCATGATGAAGTGTTGTCTATTGGTACGATAAACAGCAGTATTGTTCATCCTCGAGAAGTGTTTAAACCTGCTATCGAGTACGGTGCAGCAGCTTTTATATTGGTACACAATCATCCATCTGGTATATCAACTCCATCCGAGTCAGATAAACTCATCACAGAGCAGATTATTAAAGCCGGTAAGGTGTTAGGTATAGCACTACTTGATCATGTGGTAGTTGCTCGAGACAGTTTTACATCAATCCCAGTAGAGTATTAAACATTATACATGCAAGGAAAACTATATATAGTAGCAACTCCAATAGGAAATAAAGATGACATAACAGTTCGGGCTATTTCAACATTGACTTCAGTAGATGTTATTGCCGCAGAAGACACGCGCGTAACCTCAAAACTTTTAGGACTATTGTCAATTCCAAAAAAACAGATTGTATCAATCAATGAGTTTTCAGATGAAGAAAATTTTGACTATATATTAAAATTTATTCAAGATGGAAAAGATGTTGCATATGTATCTGATGCTGGAACGCCAGGTATATCAGATCCTGGAGCCATGTTGATTACTCATTGCCGAAAGCATGATATCGAGATTGTTCCTATACCGGGTGTGTCTGCTATTGCAACATCCATGTCTGTCTCAGGTATACGAGAGTCGCCGTTTATGTTTTATGGATTTTTGCCTCATAAAAAAGCACGTAAAAAAATACTGGGAGAGTTGCTTCTGATGAGAAAAAATATAATGTTGTATGAATCAGTACATCGATTTATGAAATTACTTGATGAGGTGATTGACATCAATCCTGACCAAGAATTGGTGGTTTGTCGCGAACTTACAAAAATGTATGAAGATATAAAAGTTGACACGGTTTTAAATATTAAAAAATATTATGAAGATAATTCAACTAAATTAAAAGGAGAATTTGTTGTAATCATTAAAAATTACAAATAAATGTTGTCCTATTATATCGACATGTTTATACTATATTTGAACGCCAATTCAGATTTTTTTACTTCATATTTTATTATTATTGTATTTTTTGTAACATTGTTCGAGTCTTTGCCTATTTTAGGTGCAATTACACCAGGAACCTTATTGTTACTTTTTTTTGGATTTTCGGGTGCGAGTTTGGGTATAGATATATCATTGATAATTTTAGCCTCAACTGTTGGATCTATTATGGGTGATGTTTCTGGTTATATACTAGGTAAATATGGATCTGCTTTTTTGATAAAACATAAAAAACTTTTAAAAGCATCGCATATAGAAGATGGTAGAAAATTTTTTTCAAATCATGGATTTAAAAGTATTTTTATAGGTAGATTTGTTGGCATTATGCGACCAATTGTTTCATTGATTGCAGGAAGTATTTCGATGAGGTTTTCAAAGTTTATATTTTTTGATATATTAGCTTCTTTTATTTGGTCTACTTTATACATAGTTGTTGGTTTTTATTTTGGTCAGCATTTCAGACAGATTGAGTTATTTCTGTCGCGTATAGGGTTATTTATGATGGTGATTTTGTTTATATTGGCAGGTATATATTACTTCAAATTTAAGAAAAATAAGAGTAGAATGAACATACATGAGAATTCATAAAGCATTTAATTTAAAACATGATCACAGACCATTAGGAGATCAGCCGAAGGCTATACAGTCTTTGGTTCTTGGTGTTAAAAATGGCTTAAAAAATCAAACTCTTTTGGGTGCAACGGGTACAGGTAAAACATTTACTATAGCCAATGTGATTCAACAGGTTCAAAAACCAACACTGGTTATTGCTCACAATAAAACCCTAGCAGCCCAGCTCGCTCAAGAGTTTAAAGAATTTTTTCCTGACAATGAAGTTCATTATTTCGTATCTTATTATGACTATTATCAACCAGAAGCGTATGTGTCCCACTCGGATACGTATATAGAAAAAGAGGCACAGATCAATGAAGAGATTGATCGGCTTCGCCATGCCTCAACTCAAGCACTGTTAACACGAGATGATGTTATCATTGTCTCATCGGTATCTTGTATTTACGGTTTGGGTTCACCTAAAGAATACGAAGAGACAAATTTTATAATAAGAAAAGGTGAAACGTTTGACAGAACGGATATATCGAAAAAATTAATACACATGCAATTCTCGAGAACGCTGGCTGATCTTGGGCAGGGACAATTTCGCATTGTCGGAAACAATATGGAAATCATGCCGATCCATGAACGTATTGTATATCGCTTGATTTTCTCGATGAATACTATAGATCGTATAGAAAAGATCGACCACATCACTCGAGTTATCATAGATGGGGATATGGACTCTGTGTTTATTTTCCCAGCTAAGCACTTTATGACATCCGACGCTGAAAGATTGCGAGCGTATGAAGATATAAAAAATGAATTAGAAGAACGGTTAAAAGAATTAAAAGCCGAAAATAAAGAAGTTGAATACCAAAGATTAAAAAGAAGGACAACATATGATCTGGCACTTATAAAAGAGATAGGATATTGTAATGGTATTGAAAACTATTCAAGACATTTTGCAGGTAAAAAAACAGGCGAAGCGCCTGACACATTGCTGTCATATTTTCCTGATGGTTTTTTGACTGTGATTGATGAGTCTCATGTGACAGTTCCTCAGATCGGTGGGATGTATGCAGGAGATGCTTCACGTAAGAAAAATCTTATTGATTTTGGATTTAGATTGCCATCAGCTGCCGATAACAGACCTCTGAAGTTTGAAGAATTTAAAAAGAAGGTAGATCAAGTGATATACGTATCAGCCACACCTGGAAAATATGAATATGAAATAACAGAACCAAAAAACATCATTCAACAAATCATTCGTCCAACAGGTCTTGTGGATCCTGTTCTTGAAGTGAAGCCCGTAGTAGCATCTGATACATATATAGGACAAATTTATGATTTTATTGAAGAGGTTGGAAAAGTGGTTGCTAAGGGGGAGAGAGCATTGGCAACAACTCTGACAAAAAGAATGGCTGAGGATTTGTCAGAATTTTTAAAAGAGAAAAATATTAAGACGAGATATTTACATAGTGATATTGAAACACTTGAAAGAATTCAAATATTGACAGAGTTACGAAGGGGTGATTTTGATGTATTGGTTGGAGTAAACTTGCTCCGAGAAGGGTTAGATTTGCCAGAAGTTTCTTTGATCGGAATACTCGATGCGGACAAGGAGGGTTTTCTACGCTCGAGAACGGCACTTATACAAACAATAGGTCGTGCAGCGCGAAACTTAAATGGTAGAGTGATCCTCTATGCTGATCATATGACCGATTCATTAACATTTGCGATTGATGAAACCAACAGAAGAAGAACTATTCAAGAAGCATATAATAAGGAACATAATATAACTCCACGATCAATCAAAAAAAGTATTCAAGATATTACCTCATCTATTGAATCAACTCATGAAAAAACGGTGAAGCGTATGTTATCTATTGACATCGATCTTGACAATGTGGCGAATATTAAAAAGAAGGATATAAAAATTATCTTAAAAAGAAAGGAAAGAGATATGGAAATCGCGGTCCAGGATCTGGATTTTGAGACTGCTGCCATACTTCGAGATGAGATAAAAGCGATAGGGAAGATGATTGAAGGAAAGAAGTAGATAGTGTATAGTGAAAAATGTAAGAACCAAACATGACCAATGAAAATTATACCATCAACTGAGTTTATACCAGTGCCTCAGGCTCCTCCATATCACCTTGTGTTTATCCCTCGCTTTGACTCTTCTGAGAAGGCTCAGAAGAGTTCATACAGACTCGCAATTCAATTATCTGGAATTGATGCTGATAGAAATTACAATATTGAGGTAATTGATTTTGAATGTATTTATAAAAAATTTCTTTCATCTTCAACACTACTTCCTGAAGAAATGAATGAAGCTTTTTTCACCAAACAGTCTCAGGCGATGTTTTTCAAACCTGGTGTAGTTGTTTTTGTAGTCAATTTTGACCTGAATGATTTCTTCTTGTTGATGACAAACTTTGAAGAGTTAAGGTCTGATTTAAGAGTGTTGCTTCTGGTGAGTAAATCCCAGTTTGATACATGGAGGCTGGGCGAGCGAGCACAGAATGTTGACTGCTGTATTCATCAAGACGTTCCAAATAAGTCGATCATGGATAAGCTTCTGTTGATTAACAAAGGGTATTGATCTCCTAAACATGCACTGTAATTATTCCAAAAGCCCTCGGTTGACCGAGGGCTTTTTTCTATGTATGATATAGTCTTGGATTTGGGTGGTCCCATTTTCAAGATCTTAAAACTAAACAAAACACATCAAGTCGTGCCTAACACAGCAAAAGAAAGTCATTATTCGAAGATTGGATCTGCAACCTACCAAATCCCTCTAGGTTCGGTGATTGCAGTTCTCTCTGCTCCGAGCGGCGGTAAGAACACATTCGTCAACACTCTGGTCGGTGAGGATGAGGCTACCAGCCCCATATTCCACATCGATACGGGAGCCCTGATCCGGCAACATGGAAATTCAGATCATGCCGATCAGGCCAAGAAAGGGGCACTTATCGACGATCTCGATGCACTCGAGATTATCCAAGGTCATTTTGACCAACACTTTCACCAACAGCGGCATCAAGCCGTGTTTGTGAACGGGTTTCCTCGTCGCATCAAGCAGGTTCATATGGTTGACGGGATTCATTCCGGCACCACTAAAATCCTGCTTCACCTCAAGGTGTGTGACAAGGTTGCTTTCGATCGTTTCAAGATGGGGTTGGAAGACCCTGATCGTAAAGATCGTAAGGATAACGATCCGAATGTATACCGGCGTCGGCTGTCTGAATTCCGCCGACATGAGCCTCTCGTTCTTCGTGAAGCAAGGTGTGCAGGATTCATGATCCTGAAGTGTCGCATCGATCGGTGTCCCCACACCAGGGATGCTGCTCGCGACTTTCAACGGAAGCACATGCGGCAATTCTTTGCTGCATGATGATCCTACTGTTTTAATCCTTTAAAAAACCAATTGTGACCGCCCACCCTCCCCAGGGTTGGCGGTCCTTTTTCTATACTTCATTTTGCTCAAATTTATGATATATTTAACCACATGAAGAATGTTCCTAAAAAGACCAAAAATTCACCTGTAGACCTAGATATGATCCAGGTGAAAGGTGCTCGAACACACAACCTTAAAGGTATTGATGTGTCTATTCCTCGTGGTATGATGACGGTTATCTCAGGCCTATCTGGATCTGGAAAATCATCACTTGCTTTCGATACGATCTTTGCTGAAGGGCAAAGACGATATATGGAGTCTTTATCATCGTACGCCAGACAATTTTTAAAACAAATGCAAAAGCCAGATGTTGATGAAATCACAGGGCTCTCTCCGGCTATTTCTATAGATCAAAAATCAAGATCAAATAATCCTCGATCAACCGTTGCAACAATCACTGAGATTTACGACTACCTTCGTATCTTATATGCCCGTGTTGGAAAACCACATTGTTTGACCTGTGATAGGGAGATAAAAAGATTATCCAAAGAAGAAATTGTTGACACAATTCACACAATTATTAATTCAATTGATAAAAAAGAATTAAAAGATAAAAAAGAAATTATGGGAGTACACGTTGATTCCGAAACTTTTAAAATTTATGCACCTGTTGTTATTGGTCGAAAAGGGGAATATTATCAGATGTTGTATGACTATCTGGGTAAAGGTTTTGAAGAAGTGCGCATCGATGGAAAGGCACACAAACTACGTGAGAAGATAGAATTAGCAAAAACAAAAAAACATGATATCGACATTTTGATCGATCAATTTTACATATCAGAAATAAATGAACCGTCACAGAGTTTCAAAGAAAGATTAAATGATTCAATTGAACGAGCCTTACGAGAAGGGGATGGATTGCTCAGGATATATACAGACAAAGAAGAACATCTCATATCGTCAAAGTTCATGTGTCCATACGATGGATTCTCATTTCCTGAGATCGAACCGAGACTATTTTCTTTTAACTCTCCATACGGTGCTTGTCCAGAATGTAATGGTTTAGGAACAGATAGTTTTTTTACAAATCGAATCTGTAAGATTTGTAACGGTGCACGTTTGCGCCCTGAAGCGTTGAAAGTATACATGCCTGGAAAAACATGTATCATTGATTTTACAAATAAAACAATTCATGAAGCTATCGACTATGTATTGTCTTTAGAATTATCAGTAACAGATAAGGCGATATCAACAGTTATGGTGAAAGAAATATTGTCTCGACTGGAGTTTATGCAAGAGGTAGGTCTTGAATATTTACAATTAAATCGCCGAGCTCACACGCTTTCAGGTGGTGAGTCACAGCGTATAAGGTTGGCTTCACAGTTAGGTTCTGGTCTTGTTGGGGCGCTGTATGTACTTGATGAACCAACCATAGGTTTGCATCAAAGAGATAATGACAAGCTTATTAAAACACTTATACAATTGAAAGACATGGGCAACACTGTTATAGTTGTAGAGCATGATGAGGATACTATACTCGCTTCGGACTATCTTATTGATATAGGTCCAAGAGCGGGAAAAGATGGAGGAAATGTGGTTGTGCAAGGTTATCTTGAGAGTTTACTTCGTGACCCTATAAAGTCACTTCCTATAAATAAAAAACATGCCGACCCAGATTCTTTTACAGGCTCACTTACACTCGACTATCTACGCGGTGCTCATGAAGTTGAGGTGCCTAAACACCGCCGTACACAAGATAAAGGTTTTATAAAGATATCTGGAGGAAAAGCAAACAATATAAAAAACCTAAACGTAGACTTGCCACTAGGTCGTCTTGTCACTGTTACTGGTGTATCAGGCTCAGGTAAATCAACTTTTGTACATGAGATTTTGTATAAAAACTTACTTGGAAAACTTGATCGTGAGCATAGAACAAGTCAGATACATAATTGTACAACTTTTACCGGAACTGACTATGTTGGTAGAACTATCATGATAGATCAGTCACCGATAGGACGAACACCGCGCTCAAATCCTGCAACTTATACAGGTGCTTTTACACATATCAGAGATCTATTTGCTGAAACTATAGAAGCCAAATCCCGTGCTTGGGGTCCTGGACGATTTTCATTCAATGTAAAAGGTGGACGTTGTGAAAACTGCCAAGGAAATGGATCTATAGAGGTTGAAATGCATTTCCTGCCAACAGTGTATGTACAATGTGATGTGTGTAATGGTAAAAGATTTATGAAGGAGACATTGGAAATCATGTATAAAAATAAAAATATACATGACATTCTCACTATGACAGTTGATGAGGCGGTACTATTCTTTGATGAGATGCCACAGATATATGATAGGGTGAGAACATTACAAGAAGTAGGCTTGGGATACTTAGAGCTTGGACAATCGGCAACTACTCTCTCGGGAGGGGAGGCGCAGCGTGTAAAGATCGCATCTGAGCTCTATAAACCACATGTACAAAAAACTATATATATTCTTGATGAACCGACTGTAGGACTTCATTATCATGATGTACGAAAATTGATTGAGATACTACAAAGACTGGTCCAAGCGGGTAACACTGTAGTTGTCATAGAGCACAATATGGATTTGATAAAATGTTCCGATTATCTTATAGATATAGGTCCTGAAGGCGGGGATAAGGGGGGAAGTATAGTAGCCAAAGGAACACCGGAAGAGGTTGCGAACAACAAAAACAGTTATACTGGACATTATCTTAAAAAAGTGCTATAATAGCAATATATGAGTATAGGATCACAAAAACATCACAATATAGAATATATACAAATATTCCTGCAATTTATCATTGGAGTTGTTGTTTTGTCTTTTATTAAGATATTTTTTAACTTGAAAATATCAGGAAAGAACGAGTTGGTTGAAAAGTTAAAGGAATACAAAAAACAAGAGAAGGGTATACTGTTTGCACCAAATCATATAAGTGAGATGGACGTGCTTATGGTTCGTTTTGGTTTGCCTTTCATTATTCCTATTATGCCAATGTACTATGTATCGATGACGCGTGACCATTATCAAGATGAGAAGTTTGGTTGGAGAAAACATTTTTATGGAGGGTCATTTTTTAGACTATTGGGAGCATACTCAGCTTACTTGGGTATTCGTGACTATCAAGCATCTCTCATAAATCATATAGAGCTTTTAGAAAATGGAAAAGCTGTGTGTATTTTCCCTGAAGGAAAAATGGGTATAGAAACTTTTAAACCAGGTGAAGTCAAAGGCGGTGTTGGTTTTTTGGCAGAATATACACATACTGATATTGTTCCGGTTCAATTGAAAGGTTTTAGAAATATAAATTGGTTTGAAGTTTTAACATGGAAAAAACCGATATTAGAAGTATCATACAAAGAAATTATTTCAATTGAAAAAACCTTGGTAATACTTCACTCTGATGAAAAATATGCTGATGATATAGTACGGTATAAAAAGATTGCGGCTATAACTATGGATAAAATTTGGGAATAGGTCAATGGTAAATAATCTTTAAAATAGCATATAATATCTAGTCTATGAGTTATGTATTCTTTGATTTAGATAAAACACTGATCACAAAAAACAGTTATGAAATAGTTTTGAGCGTTTTAAGACGTAGGAGAATTATTTCATCGTACCGTTTTTTTTATTATAAATTTATCTTGTTTTTTGCTCGAAACATTGATAAGAAAATGAAGACTTTGGCTAAGGTTTTTGAGGGTGTGGAGGTGAGTAGACTTGATAAGATAATGAAAGCATTTATTTTTACAGAATTTGATGGTATTAAAAATATCAAAGCAGTAGAAGAGTTGGAAAAACATAACACATATGATAAGAAGGTTATTTTGGTCACAACTTCGTTTGAACCGATTGCAAAGTATGCCGCCAAATTTTTTCATATTCCTGAGTACACAGCCACAAAGCTTGAGGTAAAAAATAATAAGTATACTGGTAGGATATTGGGAAAGATTAATTATAAGGATGAAAAGGTTGAGAGGTTGACCAAGTATAACTTTGAGGGTTCTTTTGCCTATAGTGATCATAATTCTGATATCCCGCTTTTGAAAATGGCGACGTACCGATATACGGTGAATCCGAATAAAAAGTTACGGACATATGCAAAGAATCATGGGTGGTTTATACTTGATTAAAACTTCGGTAAAACTTTAGAATTTTTTTATGAAGATTTTATGTTGGTTTTGGTAAAATTTGTAAATCACTAAAAATATAATCACAGTTAAAAAACTGGTATTTAAATACCTTAATTTACAAAAAGGTGAACTAATCGCTGACTTTTTAGGGTTGGTTTTCGTTTGTAAATTGAATAATAAAGATGTATTCATTTCCAAAAGAGCATTAAAGCATTTTGTTGAAAGTAAGTCAGCTGAACTTATTGAAAAATATGATGTTGAGTATATCTTATATCGATTGCATATTATTATAGATAATATAGAAAATGTGTTAAATAGTTACACCTCATTTGAAACTATAAATAATAGACACTATTTCCTAAAAAATATTTCAACAATTGATGTTTCATCAATAAGGATAGTTTTGGAATTTATAGATGATCATTTTGAAATTGTTACAATGCACTATAAGAAACTAAAAACACTACCCGATAACGAGTAGTGAACTTAGATATAATCTGGGATGACGGCAATTACCATAAAATGGCAACATTTCATCCATAAGTACTTTACATAAAGCAAAGTCCGCAGCAAGCCGATTGTTAATTTCCTGTCCTTCAGACTACATAAGTATTTTAGCAAAATATATTTTATTGTCAAATTTTATAAAAATAGTTTAGTATAAAAGCGAAAAAAGGGCCTGACACTGCAACGAGCAGAGAACCTTTTTTCTCTATTAATTCATAATATCACACGATAGATAATAAATACAAGTTTTCTGCATTCACTTTACAAAGAACTCTTGGGTGAGGTAAAATAGAAAGTACATTATAAAAAATAAATATAGTATAATCTAGTAATGAAATTTAAATTTAAAAAATATATAGCAATCATAACTTTGTCTCTGTCGGTACCAACTTTTGCAGCCAATATGTCTGGGTATGCGTGGAGCGAATCACTTGGCTGGTTTGATTTTAGGAATGCAACAGTTGCCAATACTGCAGTTACAGGATATGCCTACAATGACAATACTGGCTGGTTAGTTTTGGATGGAGTTGTAAACACTAATGGTGTGCTGTCTGGGTATGCATGGAGTGAGTCTGTTGGGTATTTTGATTTTTCTCGAGTAACTCTATCAAACGGTGCACTTTCAGGCTTTGCCTACAATGACAATACTGGTTGGCTTTCTTTTGCAACAGGAACAAGTGTGACAACGACTTGGACATTACCTGTTCCAGTGGTAGCATCACCTGTTGTAACACCTTCTTACTCTGGAGGGGGATCATCCGGTGGAGGTTCATCATATGTTCCGGCAAGTTTACTTGCGCCAAAAACTGAGCCAACTGTTAATACTCCAACAAAAATACCTTCTACTGTTCCAAGTTCAGCGGTTATGCTTGTAAATACTCAAAAAAACCTCAAAGTTAACATGATAGCTCCAGAAGTTAAAAATCTACAGCAATTTCTCAATTCACAGGGGTTTATTGTGAGTAAAAAAGGACTGGGATCTTTAGGACTCGAGTCTACTTTCTTTGGAAATCAAACCAAACAAGCTTTAATAAAGTTTCAAATCAAAAACAATATAAGACCAGCATCTGGATACTTTGGTCCCTTAACTAAGGCATTTATTAAAACATTAAAAATTAATTAAATATTTATAAACTGTGGAAGGTTCAATGTGTGCCCTAGTATTTGCAAAACCCTCAAAAAAAGCATATAGTATATGAATCATGGCAATGCTCGAATACAATGAAATAGTAACAAGGAAAACAATTATTCACGATGATGAACCCTATGAAGTATTAGATTATCATGTCTTTCGTAAACAGATGCGAAAACCAGTAAACGCTGTTAAGATGCGAAATTTACTGTCTGGACGTACTATCGAGATCTCATTCCAAGCAACTGATAAAGTTGAGGAGGCTGAGATTGAAGTTAAGAAAGTGAAATATCTTTTTACCAACAAAGGGGAGTGGTGGTTTTGTTCGGAGGATAATGTATCAAATAGGTTTATGTTGAAAGACGAACTATTAGGGGATGCAAAGAAATATATCCTTCCAAATGCAGTTCTTGATGTTAAATATTTTGGAGAGATACCGATTGGTGTCAAGCTCCCTATAAAAGTAAGTCTTACTGTTACCGAAGCTCCTCCAGCAGTACGTGGAGACACAGCCAAGGGTGGAAACAAGGTTGTTACATTGGCGACTGGAGCGACTATATTAGCACCGATGTTTATTGAGCCGGGTGACATTCTTGTGATCAATACTGAGACCGGAGAGTATGTAGAAAGGGCATCAAAGAAATAATATGTAAAACTACTATCGAGGTAGTTTTTTTGTTTATGGAAAATTTAGGGTTTCTTGAGAATTTCTTTATGAGAAGTTTATTGGGTTTATTTTACTATATTAGAATGGTAAAATATTTTATAGATTGGATAATAACAAAGATAATTATTGATAAATCAGAAAATGTTGCTCTTATTAATGAGGGTGAGGTATATTGGTGTTCATTGGGTGAAAATATAGGTTTTGAACAAAATGGTAAAGGTGAAGATTTTCGAAGACCTGTTTTAATATTAAAAAAATTTAATAATAGCATCTTTTGGGGTGTACCTTTGAGTACAAAAAATAAGGACAATAAGTATTATGTAAAAGTTTTACTTAAAGATCTGGAACAATCTGCTTTAATATCTCAACTTAGAATTTTGGATACAAAAAGATTGGATAAGAAAATAGGATATATATCAAAAATTGATCATATTAAAATAATATTGAAAGTAGTAGATATTTTATTTAATAAAATGTAAATCCAGGCTTTTAAGGCCTGGACGATCGGGACAACCCATTTGTACTTCTATTCTATCAAATTTCACATTTGTGTCAACTATGATAAAATAATTTTATTATGAAAATATATTTTGCGGCATCCATACGAGCAGGGAGAGAAGATAAAGACTTATATATGGATATTATCAAACATCTCCAGAATCACGGTCAGGTATTAACTGAACATATTGGTGACATTGAAAATATACCAACCGCAGATCAAAATAAGACTGATCAGTTTATCTATGAGCGAGACATGGATTGGGTAAGCGAAGCAGATGTTGTGGTGGCCGAGGTAACTCAACCAAGTCTAGGGGTAGGTTATGAGCTCGGATGGGCCGATGGTAAGAAGCCGATTGTTTGTTTATATAGAGATCAAGAAGGAAAGAGATTGTCTGCGATGTTGTCAGGAAATAAAGGGATGACAATTTTTAATTATAAGGATTTGGAGGAGGCTAAGGGGATATTGGATAGTTATTTTAAATCTCTTTAATTGAGCCACACGTAGATATTCTCCAGCGCCTTCACCGCATCGCCAACAGCGATATTGTTCTGATGATACAACCCATCAGTACAGTCTCCAGCAGCCCACACGCCCTCTACAGAAGCTTTCTGTGTACGAGGGTCAACTACAATGTTACCTGCAGGGTTCTTGTCTACAAACCCTATATAGTCAGTATTCGGCATTTGCCCAATCTCAACAAAAATACCTTCTACATCAAGCTTTATTGTATCGTTATACGTTAATCCATTAACAAACTGTTCACCATGAACTTCGTTGACAATAGCATTATTAATAATCACAGTCTTTTCATTTTTTATAACTTTATCAACCGTTATCTCGTCAGCTCGATATTTGTCAGTTCTATTTAAAATCTTCACAGACTTACAATATGCGGCGAGCTGGAGTGCTGATTCAAAAGCGGCATTTCCTCCACCGATAACTACAACGTCTTTCCCTGTAAAAACTGGTCCATCACAAGATGCACAATAGGTAACACCTTTATGTTCAAACGTATCGGCATTGATTGCATCAAGTTTTCGTCGTACACTTCCTGTTGTTACAAGAACTGCTTTTGCTTGCAGTACAAGATCCTTACTTGTTTTTATAGAAAATGTTTTATCTTCATTTTGTGTGACTTCAGAAACATACCCTTTTTCAATATGCAAAATATCACCTTGATATTCCTTCACATGTTTCTCCAAAGATTTACCAAGTTCATATCCGGATATATGAGGTGTTCCAATCCAGTTTTGTATATCGTCAGATACTACACTTTGTCCGCCAAACTCAGGTGTTAAGATAGCTGACTTTATTTTTTTTCGTGCAGCGTATACTGCGGCGGCAGAACCGGCAGGTCCACCTCCTATGATTACTAAATCATACATATTTTCTTGTGACATATTTTACATTGTATCATAAAACTAAAACACAATTTATTTTCTAAACTGTGTTTTTATGTTTTAACTATATAAATAATTATCTATTCTTTGATCGTCTTAAAAATGCTGGTACTGCTGACCAATCATCTTCATCTTCGCCTTGAGCGGCTGGCTTCATTATATTTGAGTTGTCATCAGCAAGTTCAGGCTCTTCTTTCTTATTAATACTAATTGAGTTAAATATTTTTCCAGAATTATCTTTTTTCATATCATCTTGACTTGAAACTGATTCACTTACCATATTTTCTCTATCTCTAAAAATGTTTCGAACTGCTGTTAGCTTGTCAGGGAAGTTTGCTGCAATAACAGTCACTCTTACTTCATTCTTCTTTAGTCTTTCATCTTTCACAGTACCAAAGATGATTTTTGCATCTGGATCAACTGATTCAGTGATGACACGAGCTGCTTCTGATATCTCAAACATAGTCAGATCATCTGATCCTGCTATAGAGAAGAGTACCCCTTTTGCACCATGGATGGATACATCGATAAGTGGAGATGAGATTGCAAGTTTTGCTGCTTCAACTGCGCGGTTTTCACCGGAAGCTGTACCCATACCCATAAGTGCAGATCCAGCATTTTCTAGAACAGCTCTGATGTCTGCAAAGTCTATGTTGCCAACATTTCCTGGAGTTGTGATCAGTTCTGATATACCCTCAACTGCCTGTTTCAATACTTCATCAGACATTGCAAATGCGTCTTTTGCCGTTGTATCTTTTGAGATAGAGCCCATCAATTTGTCATTTGGTACTACAACTAGAGCATCAACTGATTTAGATAATTCAGCTAAACCTTCTTCTGCTAAACGCATACGTCTCTGCCCTTCAAACATAAAAGGTTTTGTAACTACACCAATAGTAAGTGCACCCATCTCTTTTGCAATCTTTGCAACGATGGGGGATGCACCTGTTCCTGTTCCTCCTCCAAGTCCTCCAGCAACAAAAACCATATCTGCATTTTTAAGTGCCTCTTGGATCTCAGCTCGTGTCTCTTCTGCAGCATTTCTACCCACCTCTGGATTCATACCAGCACCTAATCCTTTAGTCAAGTTTTTTCCGATATGAATTTTCTTAGTTGCCAAAGAGTTGTTCAGGTCTTGTGCATCAGTATTGATAGCTAGAAAGTCCACACCTTTAACTTTTGAGTTAATCATATGGTTTGTAGCGTTTTTTCCTGATCCACCAACCCCAACTACCTCTATTCTTGCAAATGTTTGTATATCTGTTTTTATTTGTGCCATGATTTACGATTATATCATGCAAGTGGGATGTTGCCAATTTGAGGACGAATGTATTTCGTGTTGTGATATTTGGTGATTTTTAACAAAACTAAGGCAAAAATTGTTTCAGCCATTCCCATACGTTTTTTAAAATCATTGAAAATCCTGAACGGCTTTTGTTGGGGTAATATTCGCTTTCATCTTGATTTAGATAAAATAATCCTGTTGCATAGATACTCATTGTATCCCCATTTTCGATACAGATATTTTGGTTTTGCTTGAATTTTAGTAAATCTTTATTACACACACTATCTGATCGTACCTGAGTAGGTAAGTGTAGTATCTCTTTTGAAATAACATCAATATCTTTCATCATTGATCCTCCTCCATGAATAATTATTCCTGCAGGTAACAGTCTGTCACGACCTATCTTTTTCAAATGCTTTTGTATCAATTCAAAAATATCGATAATGCGGGCATAAATAATCTCATGATATTTTTCCTGCAAAGATAGGAAAAAAGCCTTATCTCTCTGGTCTTTGCGTACATTCATCCGGTTGCGATTTATAAATACCTCAGTGAGTTCTGAGGCGAGGCGGCGAAGTTCAGTATCAGGGTTTAATTTAATTGCTTTAGCTTGTTGCAAGGAAACCTTTAATCCAAGGGCTAGATCACGACTAATGTCTTCTGACCCGAGCGGAATAACCTCAAGAAGAATTGGTACGTTTTCCTCATAAGTAATAATCGTTGAAGTGTCACCTCCGATATTTACAATACATACACCAGCTAGGCGATCAGCCTCATTGACTTGGTTTTTTGAGTATGCATATTCTGAGACAATAACATCTTCTACCACAAGATTATTTTCTTCACAAGCAAGAAGAATATTTTCTAAATGTTGTTTTGTAGTAAAAATACAGAGTGCTTGAAGTTCAAAAACAGATCCTGAAAGTCCTGATGGCTTACTTGTGTTTATACTTTTGCCATCAATCTTGTATCGTTGTGGGATAAGCTGGATTATTTTTTTATTTTGGGAGATGTTTTCTGGAATTTTATTTTCAACTCTTCTGAAAATTTCTTCGATTATAGATTCGTCTACGACGTGATTTTTATTATTTATCTTTATTTCAGCCGATGAGGAAATAGAAGACAGTGCACCTCCTGAAAGTGCGATAACTACTTTCTTTATGTTGTTCAAATAATTTTTGTTTGTATCAGAGACAAGTGTTCTAATGCTTTTGGTCAAAGCTTCTACGTCTTTAACAATTCCACGCTTGATATAATCAATATGTACACATGAAGTAGCTATGATTTTATTTGATTCTTTGTTAATAATTATCAGTCGGAGCATGGTTGTTGCTACCTCTATTATTATTACATCTGAATCATTTTTCTTCATTACAGTATAGTATACTAGTAAGGATAGAAAATGTTAAGTTTTTTTGTGTATTTCCTTTCTATTTTATCCATTTCGTCACCATGATCGTGTCCTAAAAGATGTGTCATACCGTGCACAAAAAGATAATTAAGATAATTTTCTGATGTTGTGTTAAATAATTTTGCTTTCTGCTGAACTTTGTCGAGGCAGATATACATCTCACCAAAATCTTCATATGGAAATGACAGTATGTCAGGTACATACTCTTTTTTTCGATACTGTTTGTTAACTGAACGAATTTTGTCTTGTCCAACAAAATAAATACTAAGCTCATATTTTTTGCCTAAAACCGTGTTTTTAACAGTACGCAAAAAAACACCATTGATTTTTGGTGCTTTCTTGACTGTATAGGATATGTTTAGATTCTGTTCATCTAGGATATATCTCATAGGTTACTTTATTTCTTTTTACCTGTTGTTGGAGTTGCGTTGAAGTATTTTCCCATCTTGATATCAGCTAAACGAGTCTCGTTATTTCTGATTTTCTTTAAAGCTTCTTTTTTCATCTTATAATATGAAAGACTTCTCTCAGCATATCGTTTACTTCTTGATTTATTTAGTCCGCCCCACTCTTGCATTTTTTTAGTAAAACGTCGAAGAACAGATGAAGGGGATTCACTTTGGTTTTTGTTGATTGATACATTTAATGACATATTGGCATATAGTATCATATTTATGATATATTTACAATAATATGGCTCAAGCAAAAAATATAGCAGATCAGGACGATCAATTTTATAATCATAAGAAGATCGACGGTAAATGGCAAAAAAACTGGGAAAAGGACGGAATATATAAAGCTGTAACTGGTTCTAAAAAGAAAAAAATGTATGTATTGGCTATGTTTCCGTATCCATCAGGTGCTGGTTTGCATGTGGGACATCCAAGGGGGTATGTGGCGGCAGATGTGTATGCCAGACTCAAGCGTATGCAGGGATATAATGTTTTGCATCCTATGGGATATGACGCTTTTGGTTTACCAGCAGAACAATATGCGATACAAAACAAGATTCATCCACGCATAGCAGTTCTGAAAAACATAAAAACATTTGAAAAACAGCTTGGTATTATAGGTCTTTCATATGATTGGTCAAGAAAAATAAATACAACCGATGAGGACTATTATAAATGGACACAATGGATATTTTTAAAACTATATAATCATTATTATGACCATAAGACTAAAAAAGCTAAACCTATATCAGATATAGAGGGTAAATTTTCCCATTTATCTCAAGCAGACAAAGATAAAGAACTTATGAAATACAGACTTGCCTACGAAGGCTTTTCTGAAGTAAACTGGTGTGAGGAGTTAGGTACTGTACTTGCTAACGATGAAGTCATTGATGGAAAAAGTGAAAGAGGTGGCTATCCAGTTGTTAAAAGATTAATGCGTCAATGGTTTTTACGTATAACAGACTATGCAGATCGATTGATTTCTGGTTTGGATACAGTGGACTTTGATGAATCAATAAAAACCGTTCAAAAAAATTGGATTGGAAAAAGTTTCGGACATGAATTAGAGTTTAAACTTGAAGGTGAGAGTGGTTCTGTTTCAGGTATTAAAATTTTCACAACAAGAATAGATACTTTGTCTGGAGTTACATTCATGGCTATTTCTAAGGATCATGAATTGATTGTAAAAAATTCCGAAAAATTTCACAAAATAATAAATCAAACAAAAGCTTGGGGGGGTGACGACACCGAGCGAAGCAAGGTGGATATGAAAACCAAAAGAGGAATTCTTGTTGACGATGTGTATGCGATTCATCCCGATACAAAAGCAAAGTTGCCTATATTTGTAACCAACTACGTATTATCTGATTATGGTTTTGGGGCGGTTATGGGTGTGCCAGACATGGATGAGAGAGATGCAGATTTTGCATCGCTTTATTCAATTTCTACTAATGAAACTGTTATTGAAAAACCAGAAGCTATAGAAAAGAGATTAGGATTGAAAAAAGTTTTCAAATATAAAATACGTGATGCAGTTTTTGCACGTCAACGGTATTGGGGAGAACCTATACCACTAAGACATGATAAAGAAGGTCATATCACAGCGCTTACGGAAAAAGAATTACCATTAACATTACCAAAAGTTTCTTCATACGAACCGATTGGTAGCGGTGAATCTCCATTGGCAGGAATCAAGTCTTGGGTAAAAGAAGGTTATGAAACAAACACAATGCCAGGATGGGCAGGATCATCATGGTACTTTTTGAGATATATGGATGCACAATGTAAAACTGCACCGGTATCAAAAAAAGCTATAGACTATTGGCAACAAGTAGACATGTATATAGGAGGACGCGAACATACAACAGGACATCTTCTGTACTCACGATTTTGGCACAAATTTTTATATGACATAGGTCTAACAGTAACCGAAGAGCCATTTAAGGCATTACGAAATCAAGGAATGATTTTAGGAGATGATAATCAAAAAATGAGTAAGTCTCGAGGAAATGTTGTAAATCCAGATGATAGTATAAACACATACGGCGCTGATGCATTTAGAATGTATGAAATGTTCCTAGGACCCTTTGACTCTCAACTTCCATGGTCAACTGATGGGATTATTGGAACACGAAGATTTATTGATAGGGTGTGGAGACTGTCGCAAGTAATTGTAGAGCAAAATAAAAAGAATAAAAAAATAAAAACTGATACTCAACTTATTTCAAAAATTCATAAAACTATAAAAAAGGTAACAGATGATATTGACGGCTTTGCATTTAACACTGCTGTGTCATCTCTGATGATTTTGTTAAATGATTTTGAGGAGGTAATTCAAAATAAAAAAGAGATTAATCAAAAAGACTTTTTTGATTTTATAAAATTACTTACACCTTTTGCTCCACACATCTCTGATGAGATTTGGACTGTATTTAAAAATAAAAATTCTATAAACATTGCTCAATGGCCTGTGTATGATGAGAAGAAAATAGTTGAAGATAGTGTGAAAATTGGTATTCAAATAAATGGCAAGTTGAGAGGGGCTATTGAGATTGATACTAAAAAAACAGAAGCTGAGATATTAGATGAGGCAAAACTGATAGTGAAAAATCATCTAGAGGGTAAGATTGTCAAAAAAACAATTTATATTAAAGGTAAAATTATTAGTTTTGTTATATAATACAAATCATGAATAAAGACAACGAAGACAATGGTGATGTAACCATACAAGAATTTGATTTACAAAAATATCCTAAAATATTGAAAGAATTTTTGACTACAGAGTGGGATATGGTTGATACCGAACACTTTGGTGAGGTAACTCGACTATATTCTAAAAAAAGATTTATTTTTGTGGTGCGAAACCAATTTGATAAAAAGATTGTTGGCTATGCGGTCCTGGAGACAAATATGGGTGTAGCAACTATTGAGTCAGTTGTGTTTAAAAAGTTGGAAAATATTGAAGACTTGGGCAGGGATCTGATAAAGCATATTATTCAAGATGCTCGTAAAAAAGAATGTCATGTTATCAAGCTTGAGACAGGGACACATTGGCAGTCGAGAGAGATGTACGAGGAATTAGGGTTTAAGATTAGAGCGGTGTTACCTGATTATTATGGTGATCAAGAGCATGTATTGATGGATATGAGATTGAGGGGTGGGTTTAGTGAGGGGGTGTAGATACGCTGTAAATGAATGCCTCCCCGAGTGCTACGCATCTGGGTATCACATGGAACAAACTTTGTTTGTCCATGTGCCGGAGCAGAGCTCTGAGGTATTGACCTGTTAACTCCTCGCTTCGGAAACAAAAGTAAAAAACTTTTGTTTCTCTCACTCTACGTCGTTATTAAAAAAAACCGGAGTTCGTATCAATACGAGTCCGGAGTTTTGTTTTCTATCTGTTCTTAGTTCTGACATCATTTGAGAGTGGACGTACAAGCCATTCACAATCTTGATCAGGCTCCATGTTTATATTTTTTTCAGTGCTGACGTCGACGCAGATCGATTTATTACAGCTAGGACATTTAATATTTGTTTTTGTTGTAATTTCATGCAAAACAGTATTAAACGGCCCAAGAAAAACAACTTCTTTTTTTTCATATGCAACATGTCCACAGTGTCCGCAGATGATGTCCACAAAAATATCTCTTTGTTTTTCGACATATAGTTCGCCATCGTATGATGGTTTAGGGATAACTTTGTCAAGATACTTTTCAGCAGACTCTCTGTCTATGAAGATAGTGTTGGTTCGGGTGTCTGTGTATTTTACCCCATATATATCATTTTCTGATATAACAGGTTCTTCGCGTACATATCTCATGTGCTTATGCCAGCGAAAGATTGGGTGCCTGTGTAATGCGTTGTGAGTTAATGGTTTAGGAAAAAATGCTATACGAAACAATGGTTGTTCTGATCTGAGGTGGTGAGAGTTCATAACATCCATAATACTAAAACCAAAACCAACTAAAGTCAAATTCGCTCAAAACCCCAAACTCATATATAATCAACTATATGGAAACTCTACAACAACAAATCAAAAATCAAATCAAAGAAGCCATGATGGCCAAAGACACTGTAAAACTCACAGTTCTTCGCGGTCTTTCATCTATGATCACAAATGACCTTGTAGACAAGGGAAGAACACCTCAAGGAGAATTAACCGATGAAGAAGTATTGGCTCTTATTAGACGATCAGTAAAACAAAGAAAAGACTCTATTGAACAATTTACAGCTGGAGGAAGAGAAGATTTAGCGTCTGACGAAAAAGCTGAACTTGCATATCTTGAAGTATATTTACCTCAAATGATGTCAGTAGACGATGTGAAAAAAATAGTAGAAGCTAAAAAAGTAGAACTAGGCATCGAGGATGTAAAAGACAAAGGAAAATTAATGGCTGAAATCATGAAAGATCTCAAAGGAAAAGCTGAGGGTATGGATGTTAAAAATGCAGTTGACTCACTTTTTTAATACTTTACCTCAAAACTTCCGTTCACATCAGATTCATCTACTGCTTTTATTAAATAAAACTTTAATTTACTGAGATCATCGGTAGGGTATTCTGCTCTATATATTTCGTATATAACTTCCTTTGTAATAGTGTTTGATTTTTGTAAAATATAAAATACATATCTATTTCCAATCCAAGTTCCACTTATGGCATCAAGGGCAAGCAATGGAACTTTATATTTTTCTAAAGAATACTCAGCTTTAAGAAGTTTGTGAAAATCATCACCTGAAAAAGTAAATATTTTATACTCCTTACCTCTAATAATTGCATATATATCAGATGATTTTGCTGATAAATC
>JAYTDF010000038.1:0-2497 GCA_043736035.1 Candidatus Parcubacteria bacterium | reverse complement strand
CATATACACTTATCCTAGATAAGTGTATTGAGGACTGAAACGAAATGGAATAAATAAATTTCTTTACACTGCTATAGGCGCCTTAATAGATGGATGTGGATCATATCCAATCAGTTCAAAATCTTCCATTTTAAAACTAAATAAATCTTTTATATCTGGATTTATTTTTACAGTTGGTAATTGTTTAAAATCTCTACTTAATTGTTCCTGAACTTGATCAAAGTGATTTGAGTATACATGTGTATCACCGCCAGTCCATATAAATTCATGGGCTTTATATCCTGTAACTTGTGCAACCATCATAAGGAGTAGGGCATAACTCGCAATATTGAAAGGAACACCTAAGAACGTATCACAACTTCTTTGATACAATTGGAGTGATATTTTATCTCCTAATATTTTGAATTGGAATAAGCAATGACAAGGAGGAA
This sequence comes from Candidatus Parcubacteria bacterium, assembly GCA_043736035.1. Lineage (GTDB taxonomy): Bacteria > Patescibacteriota > Minisyncoccia > Phycocordibacterales > CAIZLB01 > CAIZLB01. The sequence goes on along the minus strand of JAYTDF010000038.1, from coordinate 2,066 downwards.
GTCCGGCTTTTGCCATTTCATCAATGTCAGCAGGATTCCAGGCTGATATTATTAACCTTCTTGAATCAGGTGATTTTTTTATTTGCTCTATAAGTTTAGATAATTGATCAATGTGACCACCTTGATTTTTGTGGTCTGGCCATGATCTCCATTGATAACCATATATGGGTCCCAGATCGCCATATTTTGTATTAAAATCTTCGTCAGTCATTATTCTTTCGGTAAAGGCTTTCAGTCCAGAACTCCATTCTTCGCTGCCTGATGGAGGGATAGGTAAGCCCTCAGCTTTCAAATACCACTTATATGGCCACTCATCCCAAATATGATTATTATTTTCCAATAACGTTTTTAATTTGGTATCGCCATTGAGAAACCATAACAGTTCACTTACAATAAGTTTAAATGGTACTTTCTTTGTTGTCATCAGCGGAAATCCTTCTTCCAAGTTAAACCGCATTTGATGGCCAAATATAGCCCTAGTACCAGTACCTGTTCTATCTGTAGTATCGACACCTTCACTAATAATTTTTTTAAGTAAATCGTGATATTGTTTCATAGCTCTCATTATATGAAATTTATCAAGGACTTATCATATTGACAAAAAGAAGAACCTATATAGAGGGTCTATAATTTTTTGACTCATCTTGTTATCTCACAGGGTCTATAACTTTTGCGATATCAAAGAACTTAAGCAAGTTTTTTGATTTTTTTTCTAAACGCATTCCGTCTATAGGTGTTCTATCCATTGCCATATATTTTGAAAAATAATTTGTATATGAATCGGCACCTACTCCACTAAATATATCAAAACCTTTTGATATTAGATAATTACGACGAGGATCTTTGTCTTTAAAAACTTGACCAAATGGACCAATAAATATGTCGGTATCTCCAACGAGAGGTCTAACTTCAGCATCCCATAATTCAGTATCGTTCTGTAACTCATGTAATGTTATTTTATTTGTTACAAAACTAGTTTGATGGGTATAGCTGTGGCTTGCAAAAATCCAGCCAGTTGATTTTAAAGTGTTAACAATATCCATAACTTTTTTTCTATCTGATGTATATGTTGCTGAAGTTGATGCACCCAATTGTGTTCTATAACCTAATACACCATCATATCCAGTTATTGCAATTATACCTTTTGCACCATGTATGGAAAAATCAGGGTTATTTTCTACAAAATTATTTAATATTGGTATAACATCGCCATCGAGTGTATTTGAAGTTTTTCCTTGTGGATTTGTAATCTCAGTTTTAATCGTATTATTTTTATCAAGGATAATTTTATTGGCCATACCTCTTCCATGTTGATTGGTGTAATAATTGGTATCATCTATTGAAATAATTAAAGGTTTTTTATTTTGAGGTAGATACAAATCTTTTTTGTGTATATTTTTGTTTTTATCGACAGTGTAGAGTTCGTGAATATCTATAAGTACAAAGTTATTCTTATACAGTTCTGGTAATATATTCACAAATTCTTTTTTTGTAATCATGTATGTTTTAAATAAACTGCTTCGTGCATCGCCCCTGAATGCAAGTTCGGGATATACTATGAGACTATGAAAAAAAATGTGATATACTGGCCCAACATAGACAACCTCAGGTAAAGGTGTGTGTATCTTCATTTCTGTTTTTGCAAATATATGTGTACTTGAAAATAGTATAAATACTAGGATTGATATGTATATAATTATTTGAATATGTTTCATTTTATTTATAGATCTAATTCTATCATTACTGGGCAATGGTCAGAACCAAACTGATCACTTAAGATCTCAATCTTTGTAACTTTATCCCACAGACTCTTACTTACAAATATATAATCAATACGCCAACCGATGTTTCTATCCCGACTTCTTGTTTTCATATCCCACCAAGTGTACTCTGCTTTGTCAGGATATGCAGTTCTCCATGTATCAACAAAACTATCTGTATATTTTTTAAGTAAAGCTCTTTCTTCTGGTGTACAACCTAGTTTTCCTGCATTTTCTTTTGGACGAGCGAGGTCTATGTCAGCAACGGTGGCGTTCACGTCTCCTAGAAAGATAACAGGTTTTTTC
>JAYTDF010000037.1:0-7793 GCA_043736035.1 Candidatus Parcubacteria bacterium | reverse complement strand
GTAGGGTCAAAGGTGAGTGTGCCAAGTGAGTCCAGTATAAAGAAATTGTTTGATATTTTAAGGAAAAATTCAGGAAGTGTTATCGATCAAATGATAAGGTAAATATAGGTATTTTTACAAAAAGTATTGACTTGCATTTGATACGTTTCACAGTTCTAAAGAAATTTGATTTTCATTTTTTTGAGAATATAATTGTCTCTAATGAATCAAAACAGTAACAACCAAAAAGAAATACAAGACGATATGACAGTGAGAGAGCTGGCTGTTTTGATGATGGAGGGTTTTGCTAGTGTTAATAAGAGGATAGATGGTCTAGAAGTTAGAATGGGTGCTTTGGAAGTAAGGATGAATAGCTTGGAATTGAAAATGGTTAGCTTGGAAAAAAGGATGGTTAGCTTGGAATTGAGAATGGTTAGCTTGGAAAAAAGGATGGATAGCTTGGAATTGAGAATGGATAATCTAGAAAAAAGGTTTGATGAACTGGAAACTCGTTTCGATATACTAGAGACTCGATTTGACAAGCTAGAGTCTTACATGAAAGAGGGGTTTGAAGGTATAGATATGTGTTTTGATAATTTTGAAGATAGATTTGGCAAGTTGGAAGATCGCTTCAACAAGTTTGAGAAGGAGATGGTTGCTCATGTGTCTTTCATATCTAAAAATATGATAAATCCGTTTGAGTTCCAGGCACTTGCTTTGAAGGTTGAACAGATGGGGTAGGGACTTGACTGCTACACGGTCTGTACACCTTTGCAATTTTCTCAGAATTAAAAAATTCTTCGAAAATATACCCCAAGAGTACTTTTATTTTGATAGATCAAAATAAGGCGAGCAAAGCTTTTCAAGGTTCAAAAATACTTCGGATTATTATCTTTAACAATTCGTATCACTTTGTGCGCGATGAGGGACTTGAACCCCCGACCTTCTCAGTGTAAATGAGTTGCTCTACCAACTGAGCTAATCGCGCTTCTTGTAAAAATAATATATCATATTCCGATTTGATATACAAATATAACTATAGTACTCTAATAGTATGCGCAGGTGGCGAAACGGTAGACGCACTACCTTGAGGTGGTAGCGCCCGCAAGGGTGTGGGAGTTCAAATCTCCCCCCGCGCACATGAAAAATGTAGAATTGGTTCAAGATAAAAAGTACACTCTGGGTAAAAGGGCGTTTTGGTTTTTGTTTTTTAAACATAGTTTTAAGCCTTTATTATTTTTATTATTTTGCTTAGCTTTAGTGTATTTTATAAATACTTCAAGCTTTCAAGATTGGTTTTCAACATTAGATACTATTGTTACAATTGGTATTTTAAATCTTTGGATTGTATCATTAAGTGTTTGTGTTTTATTTTTAATATTTGTTTCAACCTTTGAAAGATATATTCAACATAAATTTTTATTAGGAGAACATTCATTTCATGTAAGGCGCGGAATATTTATGGTAAAAGAAAAAGTTATTCCATATAGACATATACAAAACGTAGATATCGATAGACCCTACCATTACAGATTACTCGGTTTATCAAAATTAAATATTACTACTGCACGACTTGATAATTTTGAAGATGAGAAGACAAATCTTATTCCCATAATAGATAAACGTTTAGCTAAGAAATTATCAGACTTCCTAATCAAGCAGGGTGTGAGAAGTCACAATGGTCCAAGAGTTGAGGTTGAACAAAGTTCAAATAGTGCCATTCTTATAGAAGAAGTAAGTCAAGAATAATATATGTCTTTATTTTTAGTTCAATTATCCATCTATATCACCAATGCATTTGCACCAGAAGTGCTCGTATTATTTTGTTTTTTCATGTTAGCTATTTCAGTTTTATACTTTAATATTAAAGAAATAAAATATAGAGAAGCCCTAAGTGTAAATTGTCCTAACAATGTTAAAGGGGTGATTGTTATTTCAGCATCAGTTTTTATTGCCGGTATAGTTTCGACGATTATAAAATTTATTTTTAAAATTCAACGACCGGAAAATATGTTGGTTTTAGAAAATGGATACAGTTTTCCATCAGGTCACACCTCAACAATCTTTGCATTTTGTTTTGCTGCATTGTTTATTCTATTTAGATATTTTAAAAATCATAATAGACTATACTTAACCTATCTGCATGCGACTTTATTTGTCTCAACTGCATTGCTTGTGTCCACCACTCGACTTATTCTACAAGTACATAGACCTATTGATTTGATAGGAGGGGTGGTTGTTGCAGGCGCCTCTACATACGTAGCTATTAAAATATATTATACTATAACTAAGTATGTCGATTTTAAAATTTTTAAATAGTTGCAAATATGCATGCTTCGGAATAAAACAAGTCTTTATTGAAGAACAGAATTTTCAAATACACAGTTTTTGTTCACTGGTGGTTATTGTGGTCTCCATCTTTATATTTGATTTTAATTATCTTGAGCTTTCTGTAACTTTTATTTGTATAGCACTTGTTCTGGCAACTGAAATTATTAATACTGCTATCGAAAATACTTGGGATCACTTAGAACCAAATCATCATCCTGTGGTAAAAAAAGTTAAAGATATGATGGCAGCAGCAGTGATGATAGTTTCATTTTTTTCTGCTATAGTTTGGATATTACTTATTGTTAGTCGATATTAATCTACATGGAGACACTTTTACTTAAATCAAAACCGATTTTAGATTTTTTCCACCTTCATCACAGGATGACCGGAGGTTCGGTTAAAGCCCGTCTCGATATTTTCCTCATAGGAGGAGATCTTTCATCTCAAATATATGTAAATAAGAAAAAAGAATTGGCAGATAAACTCGGTCTTGAGGCAGTCATCCATACGTACGAAGAAGGACAAGATCAAGCATTTTTGGAATCAGAAATAAAGAAAGTGTCAGACAATCCTGAAGTCAGTGGAATCATTATTCAATTGCCATTATCTAAAAAATTTAATGTCCGTGAACTCTATAATCAAATAGACCCAAAGAAAGATATCGAGTCGCTCTCAGATATCAATGTTTCAAAAAGGGAATACAGTGAGAAAACATATTTGCCTGCAACGGCCCGTGCGGTGCAAACCTTATTTGATTTTTATCAAATTGAAATTGAGGGTTTACATGTTGTTATGATTGGAAACTCAGATATCGTAGGAAAGCCTATAGCCAACATGTGTCTCGAAAAAAAAGCCACCGTAACAATTTGCCATGAATTTACCAAAGACCTTCAGGGTATAACGAAATCAGCTGACATAATAATTGTAGCAATTGGAAAACCAAAGTTTATAGACACATCTTATTTTAGAGACGATAGAACTCAAATCGTAATTGATATTGGAATAACTGACATGGGACTAGATGAAAAATCAGGAAAAAGAAAAATATCAGGTGATGTAGATTTTGAACAAGTTAAAGAAAATGTGTTGGCCATAACCCCAGTTCCAGGAGGAATAGGACCTTTGACAGTTTTGTCCCTTATTGAAAATCTACTTGAATCGGTGGTATAATAAATACATGAATAACATATCAAACAATATAACAGAATTTGTGCAATCAAATAATTTAAGAAGAAACCTTGCGACTTTGATTTTAATCTTTGTTGCTTTATTTCTCATAGCTAAAACAGTTCTTACTTACAAACAGGCTGTAAGTTATGAAGACAATACTACTATCAACTATATTTCAGTCAATGGAAAAGCTGAAAAATACATAGTGCCCGATACTCTTACTTTCAATATAACTGTCAACGAGGAAGGAAAAGATGTTGCCGAAGTAACAGCTAAGGCTAAAGCCAAAGCTGATAAGGCTATTGCTATACTCGTTGCAAATGGTGTTGATAAGGAAAATATAAAACTCGAAGGATATAATGTGGTTGATAAATACGAAAATATTGCCGCACCTTGTACATATCCAACAATGATGAAGGTTGGAATAAGGACTGAAATAGCACCGTGTCAAGTTTCAAACTCTAAAATAGTAGGACAAATACTAACTCAAACTATGGCTGTAAAAGTTCGTGATATTGAGAAAAATGCAAATAATGATAAGAGAACAAAAATAATAAGTGAGTTGTCAGCAGAAAACATCAAGGCAGACGGATTCACTTTTACTGTATATGATATTGATACAGTTCAGAAAGAGATACGAGATGAATCAATTAAAAATGCCAAAGAAGATGCTAAAAAATTAGCTCGTTCACTGGGTGTAAGTTTGGATAAATTATCGTCATTTTCTGACAATATGCAACCCGCATATCCAATGTACGGAGCAACTGGTTACGACTCAATGAATATGAAAAGTGCAAGACCAGAGATAGCTCCAGTTGCACCAGAGTTAACACCAGGTCAACAAAAGATTACCTCTAATGTAACATTGACATACTCAATCAAATAGGCTACTATAATTACATGTTTAAAGCGCTCCAAAAGAGCGTTTTAAAATTGAAAAATAAAAAATAATAAATAATATATAATAAAAACATGTCTATCGTATCATATATAAAAGATGTAGCGTCTGAAACCAGAAATATAAAATGGCCTACTCGAAGGCAAGTAATAAGCTATACGCTTATTGTGATTGTTCTGTCACTGCTTTTGGCAACATATATTGGCGCCTTAGATGCTGCATTTGCAAAACTATTATCAATTCTTCTTAACTAATACAATTTTATAAAAATTTATGGCAAAACAAATTGAAAAAGATCGAAACTGGTATGCGGTACAAACATATTCAGGATATGAAAATGCTGTTGTGCGAAATCTGAAACAACGTATTGAATCTCTTGGACTTGAGGATAAGATCTTTAATGTGTTAATTCCGACGAAAAAAGTAATCAAAATCAAATCAGGGAAGAGGATTGAAGAAGATGAAAAAATCTACCCAGGATATGTACTTGTTGAAATGATTGTAAATGACGAAACATGGTTCAACGTTCGAAACACCCCTCGTGTAACTGGATTCGTAGGGTCAGGAAATATTCCAGTTCCAGTAACAGATACAGAACTGGCTGATATTTTTGCAAATATGAAAGGAGATAATCTGATACACAACCTAGATGTGAGGGTGGATGAATATGTTTCCATCGTAGACGGTCCTTTTAAAGACTCTGAAGGTAAGGTTTCAAAGATTGATCAAGAAAAAGGTAAGCTTATTGTACTAGTTTCTATGTTCGATCGTGAGATTCCTGTTGAGCTCGACTTCTTGCAAGTAAAGAAAAAATAGGTTATTATCAATCGTACAAACAGATTCGCTAAAACAAACTAAATATATATGGCAAAAAAAGTAACAAAAATAATAAAATTACAGATCGCAGCAGCAAAAGCAACTCCGGCCCCACCTATTGGTACAGCCCTAGGGCCTGCAGGTGTAAACATTGCTGATTTCGTAAAGAGATTTAACGATGCAACACAAGCACTGGTAGGAAACACTGTCCCTGTTGTGATCAGTGTTTATGATGATAGATCTTTTGATTTCATCATGAAAACAGCACCTGCTGCTGAGATGGTTAAAAAGGCTATTGGTCTTGAAACAGGGTCAGGTACTCCAAACTCAAAAAAAGCTGGTAAGATCACAAAGGCACAAGTAGCTGAAATTGCAGCAAGAAAAATGGTTGACATGAATGCATACAACTTAGAAGGTGCAATCAAGATGATCGAAGGTACATGTCGATCACTAGGGGTTGAGGTTGTAAACTAATCTAAGATAAAAAGCGTCACCGAATGGTGGTGTTTTTTTGTGGTATTATATCTATATGAATATACATTTACTTTTTATCTCTATTCTCGAAGGGCTAACCGAATTTTTACCAATATCTTCAACTGCTCATCTAATTATTTTTTCAAAATTTACCCATGTCGATTTGACGGATATGTATGTAAAGTTTTATTTATTGTTTATCCAACTTGGTGCACTGCTTGCTGGCGCGTCGCTTTTTGCAAAGAAAATATTTACAGATAAAAAATTATTTACAAATATAATTGTAAGTTTTATTCCGAGTGCTATAGTCGGTTTTATCTTTTATAAAATGTTTAAGAAATTATTAGAAGGGAATATCTTGTTGATGGCCACCATGCTTATACTTGGAGGTATTGTATTTATATATATAGAGAAGGTGTTTTTGAAGAAAGAGCTTACTATGCAAAAGCAAAAAGAAACTCTAACAACAAAGGACGCTTTTATTGTTGGACTTGCTCAAGCGGTTGCTATTATCCCTGGGGTTTCCAGATCAGGTATTACTATCATCGCCGGTATATTTAGAAATATTAAAAAATCTGTGATAATCGAATACACTTTTCTTTTAGCCCTGCCTACTTTGGGCGCTGCAGTCTTGTATGATGCATATAAGTCGAGAGAAATATTTTCCATGATATACGGATATGGAGAATTGATAACGGGATTTGTCTTAGCTTTTATTTCTGGCTATGTTACGTTGTTTATTTTAAGAAAATATTTGACGCAGATTTCTTTGAGTTTTTTTGGATGGTATAGGATTGTATTGGCGATTGTAATACTTTTGGTATTGTATTAATAAAAAAATTCCCGTATGAGCCTGAGTTGGCCCATACGGGGTTTTTGAATGTGCTGTTGTTATCAACGTCGGCGTCTCCAGTAGAGGAGAATGCTCGACATGAGGAGGAGTGGTGCTCCAGGTTCCGGGATGGCCCCGAGGGGGATGCTGGAGTTGTACCGAAGGGAACCCTGTGTCCAATTGGGAACTGAAGGGTTACCTGTTTTGATGGTATGGTAGAAATCCAGAGCAAGGTTTGTTACCTTTTTTTCAGACCCCCACACAATTTCCTTAATTTCGAACCAGCAGTTACTAGGTTCTGAACCATTTCCATTTCCCGAAAAATTTAGACTAGGATAATCCTGAATTCCGGGAATTGTGTTGTAGAAGCCAATACCTAATTTCTGATCCTGAGGAAGACTGGCGGTAAGATACCAAAATTCAGATTTTCCTGGAATGGTATCATTAGTAAACTGAAAGACTACCCTATTTTGATAATACTCTCCGAAGGTTGTAAAAACATAACCACCGGCTTCGGTTAGCAAATGATTCTGGTTTTGTGAAATGAATCCATTGCCACCAAAGGTGAGAATGGTAGTTGCCTTCGCACCGGTAATGCTGAAAAGGAGGGCGGAAACGAGTGTGATGAGATTTTTCATGGTTCTGTAGTTGTGGTAGTTTGCTTACGTTAGCGTATATATTATACCATATTATATACCTAAAAGTCAAGCATCCACATAAAAACCAAAAATGATACAATTACCGAAATGGCTACTAAAAAAATTGCAATAAAAAAAACAGAGCAAGCTGTGCGACCGAGTTGGGACGAATACTTTATGGAACTTGTAGAAACAACTGGTCACAGAGCTACGTGCAACAGAGGAAGATCAGGCTGCGTGATAACTAAAGACAAAAGGATATTGACTACAGGCTATGTGGGATCACCTATGGGTGCCAAACACTGTGATGAGGTGGGACATGAGATGCATAAAGTAACGCATGATGACGGAGCTGAAACGGTGCATTGCATCAGAACGATTCACGCTGAACAAAATGCACTCATCCAAGCATCCCGAGTTGGAGTATCACTTCAAGGTGCAACCTTGTATTGTACAATGACACCATGTTATACCTGTGCCAAGCTTATTATCAACGCTGGTATTATAAGGGTTGTTGCAAAGCAGGATTATCAATCAGCTATGCAAACAAAAAGAATTTTTAAAGAGACAAAGGTGAAGCTTGAAATACAAGATAAAAATATTACAAAATATTAATTTTAAAATATATGCAATTAAAATTTAAGAAAATTCATCC
>JAYTDF010000036.1:0-3182 GCA_043736035.1 Candidatus Parcubacteria bacterium | reverse complement strand
ACAGTTTTAATCCCGTGTTTGATAGATAACGTATGAACCAGCCCATCTATGCCATAAGCGGCTCCAGAGACCGTTATAACATTAAAATCTTTTAAGAACTGGAGAATATGCTCTGTTACCTGTATGCCATATGATGAGGCCTTTCGGGGGCCCACAATACAGACATATATATGACTATTGTCGAGCAAGCTGATATCCCCCTCATAGAAAAGTTTTTTAGGTTTATCAGGTATATTTTCTATAAGGCTATTAAATTTTGTTATTGTGTTTGTATTCATATAGAAATATAATAGCTTTTCTGGTATTATGTTTTCATAAAGAACTAATAAAGAAATTATCAAGAAAATATAAAAAATAAAAAAATGTTAGACATCAAATTCATCAGAGAGCATAAGGACTTTATAAAAGAAGCCGCGAGAAAAAAAAGAATTTCTTTTGATGTTGAGTTATTGGTTGAGATGGATGATAAAAGAAAGGCGATTTTAACTAGTATTGAAACCAAAAAAGCTGAACAAAACAAATACAGTCTTTTTGTGGCTAACCCGCAACACTTAGGTTCAAATTATCAAAAAGAAGAGTTGATCCAAAAGATGACTGTTCTGAAGAATGAAATGAAAGCCGAGGAGGAAGAACTTTCTGAAGTTATGAAAACGTGGCATGATTTGATGCTTCAAGTGCCGAACATTCCAGATATGTCTGTGCCTGAAGGGCAATCTGAAAATGATAATCAAGAATTACGCACTTGGGGCGAGATTCCGACATTTTCATTTCCAATAAAAAATCATATTGAGATATGTGAAGACAAAGAGTTGGCTGATTTTGAACGGGGAACAAAGATTTCAGGATTTAGAGGATATGTTTTAAAAGGGGCTGGCGCACAGCTTGAGATGGCGTTGTGGCAATACACAATGAATTTTCTGATCAATCGTGGATATAATCCAATGATGGTACCATCACTCGTTAAACGAGAAACACTTTTGGGTTCAGGATATTTACCTCAAGGTGAAGAGGATTTGTATAGAACACAAGATGATCAATATTTTGCAGGAACTGGAGAGGTGGCTACAATGTCATACTATTCTGGAGAGGTATTGGATAAGAAAGATTTACCAAAAAAGATGGTGGCATGGTCACCGTGTTTCCGTCGCGAGGCTGGAAGTCATAGTAAGGATACCAAAGGACTTATACGGGTTCATGAATTTTTCAAGGTTGAGCAGGTTATATTGTGTGAAGCTAGTCACGAGTTGTCTGTGAATTTTCATGAAGAACTTTTGAAAAATACAGAAGACTTGATGCAGTCACTTGAAATCCCATATCGAGTGATACTGATGTGTACAGCGGACATTGGTTTAGGACATGTTAAAAAATACGACATCGAAGCCTGGGTGCCAAGTCAAAATACCTACAGAGAAACACACAGTGCGTCATATTTCCATGATTTTCAAACACGCAGACTTAACATCAGATATAAAGATGACGAAGGTAAACTTAGATTTGCTCACTCATTGAACAATACTGCAATAGCTACTCCCAGAGTCCTTGTAAATATATTAGAAAATAATCAACAAGAAGATGGGTCAATCGTTGTTCCGAAAGTTCTTGTTCCATTCATGAATGGCATTGAAATCATCAAATAAAAAGAAAAATGTTTTTTTGCGAATTGTATCAGTGATTATATTGATAGCATTTTTGGTTTTTCTTTGGTGGTTTGTTTATGGAGTATTTTGGAAAATCCATACTATTGAAATTCTTAATGCCAAACACACCGATGTTGAAGTTTTAAAAACAGATATCTACAACTTGTCACAAAAGAAAAAGTTTTTTATCATTCCAAATGATCATATTTTGTTTTTATCTAAAGGACAGGTTATGAAACATATACTCGAGACATATCCTTCTGTTGAAGAAGTTGAAGTTTCAAAAACAAAAGACAAAGATATTATTATCACAATAAAAGATCGAAAGGCAACAGGGGTATGGTGTGATGAATTATGTTATTTTTTTGATGATGCAGGGATATTGTTTAAGAAAAGTTTTGATTATACCGGGGCAATATTTACGAAGTGGACTATAGCATCGAGTACACCACTTAAGTTTTATGATAAAGCACTCTGTGTTGACACATGTATTGACAAGAAGTTTGTAAATTTTTTGACGCAGAATAAAGTGATGAAGGTGATGATTGAGGGGGATGATTTACGGCTCTACACTGAGTATGGATATTATATAAAAGCCTTGAATAATGCGAGTACGACGATGCGAAATATGAGTTTATTTGCGAATGAGTTTAAGGGGGATGTGAAGTTGTTACAATATGTTGATGTGAGGTTTTCGGATAAGATTTTTTATAAATAGAGTGAGGTGATTTGACAATGTTTATAGATTTGATATTATGTGTATATATCTGAACAGTGGAAAATGTCTCTCTTGAGACGATCGGTGCGCCACGGCAAGACTCATGATGGAACTCGAACTTTTAAAAGGTTGATACCGTCCATCCAGGTAAAGTAAAACATCTCATTTTATGAGGTGTTTTATGTTTATTAATCGTTGAATTCTTTTTTTGTCCTTTTCATAAACTGTGATAATTTCATAATGACCATAATCTTGGACACATTCTAGAATTAAAATCATTCCAGAGGAATCATCAGGCTGTAAGTTTTTAAACAAGCCGATGGAATTTTCTTTATTTATAAAAACAACATCAGGATCAAGTAAAATCTTTTCAAGACTTTTAATCATGTCAATAACTGTGTGGATAGACATCAAATCTTTATCCCTTCTACTCTCAACTATGTGTTTTAACGCTTTATTACTAATGTAAGCATCACACACATCAAATATCTTACATACAAAGTTTAAAAGATTAGGGTTAGCAATAAGATACCCCTTTGGTAAGTGGAAGTATTCTTTAATAAGTTTTGTTAAATGAAAATTATTCACTAACAAATTTTACCGAAAAGTAGTTAAAGTATTTTAAAAGAAATGATAAAGTTTTAATATTTTAATTATTGTTATTCCACATAAATACAATAAGGCTTATGAAGCCCATATTGTAAAAATAAGTAGGTTGAGTGAAGTGTTAGGTTGTGATATATTCTTTAGGTAAGGCCCCATCGTCTATCGGTTAGGACAGCAGGTTCTCAATCTGTTAAGCGGAGTTCGACTCTCCGTGGGGTCAC
>JAYTDF010000035.1:0-4947 GCA_043736035.1 Candidatus Parcubacteria bacterium | reverse complement strand
CATTTACTGTATCTTTAACATATGATGACTTTATGGATTTCTTAAAAAGAATAGAAACATCAACTCGTATATTTGATGTCGAATCTATAACATTTTCTACACCAAGTACTGTAGGGGGTACAAATCCAAATGAAATTGTATATACCTTCAATGTTGGTTTAAAAACATATTGGTTAAAAAGTAAATAATATATATGAATATCTATAATCATAAAAATACAATATTAATAATTATCATAGTCCTACTCGCATTTTTTGGATATTGGTTTTTCTTTTTATCTAAAAAAGAGGCAATAAAGCCAAATCAACCAAGTCGTGGATTAACAGCCCAGGCTCCAGCAGTGGTCACAAGTACACCTTACGATAAAGAATTTGTAACAAGTTTACTTGGTCTAAACTCTGTTAGTCTTGATGTCTCTATATTTGATTCAAAGGTATATCAGGCATTGAGTTATCCTGAAATACCTTTCGTTGTAAATTATACCAGAGATGCAGGACGTAATAACCCTTTCTTACCTATCGGTGTAGATGTGGTTAAACCTAATGATGTGAAAACACAAGTCAATGTAAATCCTTCTGCAACTACAACCTCGACTACTCCGCCTCCTGCAACAATAATCCCAACCAAAGCATCACCTAAAACAACAGTTCCTGCACCAGGTTCTACACCAAAACCAAAAACATTCTAACATAAAAAATGAGCTATTTAAATATATTAATAAAAAATAATATTCTTGACCAGGATACTGCAAATGTTCTCGAACAAAAATCCAGTGAAACAAATCAGTCTCTGGATTCTGTTTTGCGTGAGCATGGTTTAAAATCTGTCGATATTTTAAAAGCAAAATCAGAATATCTAAACATAGATCCGTATTATTTAGGTGACAATGATATTCCATTTGAGATTTTAAATTATATCCCTGAAGATTCGGCACGTCACTACAAGATTATTCCGATTAGTGTTTCTGCAGGTGTTTTGAATGTGGGTATATATGATCCTGATAATATTCAAGCGATTGATGCGTTGAACTTTATTTCTTCAAAAAACAACATAACGTATAAACTTTTTTTAATATCTGAAGAAGATTTCAATAGATGTTTAAACATGTATCAAGGATTAACAGGAGAAGTGCATGAAGCCTTAACTAATTTTGAAAAAGAATTTGGTAGTGTTGATGATTTAGATAATACAATTATAAAAAACCCTGACGCTGTGAACCCTGATGGTTCTAAGCAAGAAACACATATTATCGAGGATGCTCCTGTTAAGAAGATTGTTGCAACAATTATTCGCTATGCGATTGAAGGTGGAGTGTCTGATATTCACATTGAGCCGCTCAAAGATAAAGTTCGTGTACGTTATCGAGTAGATGGAGTTTTAAACACCAGTATTGAGTTGCCAAAAAATGTGATTGAAGCACTGGTTGCTCGTATAAAAATTCTTTCTGAAATGAAGTTGGATGAAAAAAGGAAACCACAAGATGGTCGTTTTTCTGCTCGTGCTGATGGAAGAAAGATAGATTTTCGTGTTTCTACTTTCCCTACATACTTTGGTGAAAAGGTTGTGATGAGAATTTTGGATCAAGATAAAGGGGTGCAAAAACTAGATAAACTTGATTTTCAACCAGATCAACTAGCAATGCTCAAAAAGGCTCTTGGTCGTCCCCACGGTCTTATACTTATCTCAGGTCCTACAGGTTCTGGAAAAACAACAACACTGTATTCGATGCTTATGGAGTTGGATCGTGATACACAAAACGTGTTATCCCTTGAAGATCCGATCGAGTATAATATGGATGGTATAAGTCAATCGCAAGTTCATGCGGAGATAGGGTATACTTTTGCATCAGGTCTTCGTACAACACTTCGTCAAGATCCAGACATCATCATGGTGGGAGAGATTCGTGATAAAGAAACCGCACAGCTGGCCATACAAGCCGCTCTTACTGGTCACTTGGTGCTTTCAACTATTCACACCAACACGGCTATTGGTATCATTCCTCGTCTGATCGATATGGGCATTGATCCATATCTGATTGCACCAACACTCATATTGGGTATGGCACAACGACTTGTAGGTAAGGCAAATGAGTCAGCCACTGAAGTTGTGGAGGTTACGGATAGTATTAAAACGATGATCGAGCATCAATTCGTAGATTTGCCTGAACAATATAAGAAAGTTATTCCACCGGTGAAAGAGATGAGAACCATCAAGCCGACACCAGAATGCCCTCGCGGTGTAAAGGGTCGAGTTGCAGTTTTTGAAATGTATGAGATGGACAGAAAATTAGAGTCAATTATTTTAACTAAACCTACAGATAGTGAGATATATGACCATGTGCGAAAAGAAAAGGGTATGATAACGATGAAAGAAGATGCTATAATAAAAGCACTCCAAAAGATGATTCCATTCGAAGAAATTGGCAATCTATAAAAAAAACAATCGTAAAATCAATAAATAAAAATATATGAAAGAAGCCAAAGATATAAAAGTAATGATAGTGGATGACGATACATTTATTTTGAATATGTATAAGATTAAATTTACTAAAGAAGGTTTTACACCAACTCTTGCAACTAATGGACAGGAAGCACTTGATATTGCAAGAACAGGATTTGTTCCTGATGTATTGTTTATTGATCTTATTATGCCTATCATGGGTGGGATAGAATTTTTACAAAATATCAGGAAAGAAAAACTTTTTGAAAATGTACCTATACTCGTTTTAACAAATCAAAGTCAAGTGACAGATATTGATGCCGCAAAAAATCTTGGGGTAAAATCGTATATTGTGAAAGCTACAACAATTCCTTCAGAAATTGTTGATGAAGTTAAAAAATTGTTTGATATAAAATAATATAAAAAATAAAATCATTATGAACTATGAACAAGAATTAGAAAAATTATTAGAAACAGTGGTTACTGAAGGAGCATCCGATTTACATTTGTCAGAAGGAAGGTATCCAACTATTCGTATTTCACGTCAGCTTATACCTATCGTTTCGTCTACTATATTAACTCATGCTGACATAAAAGAGTTTGTTAACTTGATGGCCCCAACAGCTAAAAAAGATTTTGACATTAACTCAAAGGAGCTTGATTTTTCATATAAATTTAAAGACAAAGCGCGATTTCGAGGTAATGCATTTCATCAACAAGGTTCATTGTCAATTGCACTTCGATTTATACCAAAAACAGTTCGAACCATAACAGATTTGATGTTACCTGTTGAACTTGAACAGTTTGCGCATAAAAAGCAGGGGTTTTTTCTGGTTGTTGGACCTGTTGGACAAGGAAAATCAACGACCTTGGCCGCAATTATCGAATCAATCAACCAAGAACGTGCAGAACACATAGTAACAATTGAAAATCCTACAGAATATGTATATGAGCAAAAAAAATCTATCATAGACCAAAGAGAGGTGGGTATAGATACAGAATCATTTGAGTCTGGTTTGATTTCAGCTTTAAGACAGGATGTAAATGTTATCTTAGTGGGAGAGATGAGAGATAGAGAAACTATGGCCGCAGCTGTTACAGCAGCGGAAACAGGACACTTGGTTCTTTCAACTTTACACACAAACAATGCTGCTCAAACTGTTGACCGTATCATCGATAGTTTTCCAGCAAATCAACAAGATCAGATACGAATCCAACTGTCAAATGCTTTGGCAGGAGTATTGTCACAAAGACTTGTACCTCGTATATCAGGAGGTTTGATACCTGTGTTCGAGCTTATGATTACAAACAATGCAATACAAAACTTGATTCGAGAGAAAAGAACTCATGAGATAAACACTGTGATTGAAACAGGATCACAAGAAGGAATGATTGATATGAATAGATGTTTGGCCGAGCTGGTTCAAAGAGGGGAGATTACTTTGGAAGATGCGTATCTACATTCTTTGAATCCTAAGATGTTGCAGAGGTTGGTGTAATCCCGATAAACTTGCTTTTTTCAGGACGATAATCCCGATAAACTTGCTTTTTTCAGGATTATGTATATAATATAAGGTATGAAAATAATAAAAAGGCATATACAAGAACAGATAGAATCTAGGCTTTTTACCAATAATATTCTTATAATATATGGTCCAAGACAGGCGGGTAAGACCACTTTAGTTAAGGAGATTGTCAAAAAACATAAAGACTCAATATATATAAACTGTGAATTACCTGATATGAGGGATTTACTAAGCTCACGGGACATAGGTTCTATTTATAATTATATAAAAAATTATAAAATAGTAGTTTTTGATGAAGCTCATACCATATCTAAGATAGGTGAGTTGTTAAAAATACTTTTTGATACATATAAGGATGTACAATTTATAGCAACAGGATCTTCATCATTTGAGCTATCTCAACAAGTTGGGGAACCGCTTGTTGGCCGCTCATGGGAGTTTATGGTTTTACCTTTTTCTATCAGAGAGATAACTGAAAATAATATACAGTTGAAAAATGAGCTATCAACATATATGCTGTATGGTGGTTATCCAGAAATATATCATCTTGATCCACCCGACAAAAAAGAAAAATTAACATCAATAGCATATCAATATGCCTCAAAAGACATATTTGCATTTGAAGGTTTAAAGAAGTCCGATATTATTGTTGATCTATTGAAATACATATCTTTTCAAATAGGTAATGATTGTTCATATGAAGGCATAGCAAATAAGTTACAGGTTGATGCTAAAACTGTAAAAAAATATATCGATCTGTTGGAAAAAACTTTTGTTATTTTTAGACTTAAATCATATAGTAGAAATTTGCGAAGCGAGATACATAAAAAGTTCAAAATATACTTTTATGATTTAGGTATACGAAATGGAATTATAAATCAGTTTAATCAAGTCGACAGTATATCATCGCGGCAGGGATCGACCTGCAGGGCACGACATTTATTCCTTACGATGGATACGTCAAAGGCCTTGATTCGATCGC
>JAYTDF010000034.1:0-8625 GCA_043736035.1 Candidatus Parcubacteria bacterium | reverse complement strand
CTAATAAACAGCCAGAAAAAATATTTTACATGTCAAACAAATATCAAACTGACGGAACTAAGAGTTTGATGGAACACGCATCTTCAATAGACATACTGGCACCTCAGATGTATATTGTTGATAAAAATTTAAATGCTACAGGTACAATCTCGTTAGAAATTCAAACCATTGCTCGCACAAATAATATTAAGGTTATGCCTTTAATTTACAATCAGAATTTTGATCAAAAAATTATTCACAATCTTCTTGTTTCAAGTAGTTCTCAAGATCGGATAATTGATTATTTAGTTCAAGAGGCAAAATCATACAATTATATTGGGTGGCAGTTTGATTTCGAAAATATATCTTACACCGACAAAGATCTATACAGCGCCTTTGTTGAAAAAACAGCTGGAATACTTCATAAGCATGGACTGATATTAAGTGTGGCTGTTGTGCCGAGGGTGAATGATGACATCAATACTGATGATTATAAAAACTGGTCTGGAGTATATGACTATGCACGTTTGGCAACAAGTTCTGATTTTCTAAGTGTTATGACATATGGTGATCCGTATTCTGTAGGACCTGTAGCTTCGTTGCCTTATGTAAAAAATGTTTTAAAATATCTTGATGGAAAAGTGTCTTCAGATAAAATATCACTCGGAATACCTTTATATTATTGGAAATGGAATATAAAGACCAAGAAAAATTTAAATGTCATTGGTTCATATAATTCATTGCAAACTATTAGAAATACAAACAGTGTTGTCGAAGGATTTAATAATACATATCAAGTACCTTATCTCATGTATAATAAAGGAAAGAATTCATATATTATTTGGTATGAAAATAAAATAAGTATTCAATCCAAATTAAATATTATTCAGTCAAATAATTTGCGTGGATTTTCATCTTGGGTATTAGGTATAGAGAGTTCAGATATATGGCAGGTTAAATATAGCACCTCAAGTATAAAAACATCAACAACTTCTAACAACATGATTGAAAAAAAATTTAAATTATTAACAGTTACGAATGATCTTTCTTTTAAACAAGTATTTGAGATTGCAAAATATGTTGAAAAAATAACAAATGTTCGTCCTGCTTTCTTGCTAGGTATTTTACAAGAAGAATTTTCTCTTGAACATTCTGACATGTGTTATCTTACAAGTCTTACAACAGGTGAGGGTGTTAGAATTATTGACAATAAGATTATGAAAAATACACTTCATCCAACAAGAGATCTTCCTGCATTTATTAAAATTACACAAGTTTTAGGAAAAGATCCTTTAAAAACAGCCATCACATGTCCTATGAGTTTTGGTTGGGGTGGTGCCATGGGGCCAGCAGATTTTATTCCTTCAACATGGTCATTGTATAAAAATAAAGTACAAAAAATCACAGGTAAGCCAGCAGACCCTTGGGATATTCAAGATGCTCTTTTGGCCGAAGGGTTATTTCTTTCTGATACTGGTGCTAACCTACAAACAGAAAAAAGTGAATGGGATTCTGCATTGATTTATTTTTCAGGCTCAAAAAAAACAATACACACGTTTTATGCACAAGGTGCAAAAGATAAAACTCGAGAAATTCAAGAAGAGATAGATTCTTTAAGGTAATATTATAATATATAGCTTTACTTTAATAAAATTTTCATCTATATATCATATAGCAACCTCGTCCACCCCCCTCATCTTGCATTTCCCACAAAAATACGTATACTTATTAGCATTATGGTAAACCACATGCGTCATACAAGAGGGCATACTCGAAATCGTCGATCTCATCATGCTCTTTCTGCTATCAATTTAACACTCTGCTCAAATTGCGGACAACCTAACCCTACACATATTTTATGTAAAAATTGTGGATATTTTAAAGGTAAAATGGTAATCGACATGACTGCTAAAATCGATAAAAAAGCTGTTAAATCACAATCTGTAAAGGCAAAAAAGGAAGAAGTTGTAAAATAAGAGTCATTTGAATGAATACATTATCAAATCTTAGAACTTTATATACATAACAAATAATACAATCATATGGCAAGCAGACATCAATCACGAGTAGTTGTTCTCCAATCATTATTTGAAATAGATTTCAGAGGAAACGATAAAAACGATTTTGAGCAAATTTTGAATCATAATATTGAGGAATTTTATAAAGATGATGCAGACAAGGTATATGCAAAGGATTTGTTAGATGGAGTATTAAAGAAACAAACAGAGATTGATCAAATAATTACTAAAGCAGCACCAGAATGGCCTATTGATAAGATTGCCATGGTTGATCGAAACGTTTTACGTTTGGGACTATATGAACTTATTTTTGCTGATAAAAAAGAGGTTCCTTCAAAAGTCGCTATCAACGAAGCCATTGAAGTTGCCAAATTTTTCTCAAGTGAGACTTCAGGAAAATTTATAAATGGTGTACTTGGTTCTGTATATAAAGAAATATATGGAGATAGTGAAAAAGATATAGAACGACATATTCCAAAAAAAGATCAAAACAAAAACAAGTCAAAATGGGCCGATATGACAGAAGAAGAAAAAGCTGTTTTACCGGTAGTTCAAGTTGTTGGGACATTCGTGTATACACATGATCCTGAAGGAAAAATGTACATCGCTCTTGTAAATGATGTATTTGGTTTCTGGACTTTAGCTAAAGGTAAAATAGAGGGCGAAGAAAGTGTCGAGGATTGTTCAGCTCGAAAAGTAAAAGAAGAGTTGGGTATCGATACAGAATTTGTAAAGATCTGTGACAATAACGAATACGTAGCATCTCATCCAGAGCTCAAGGTTGTGAAAAAGAAAGTTACATACTGCATAGCAAAGGCCGAGTTTGGTCCGCTGACAAATAAAAAAGATGGAGGTATTCGTGATGTAGCATGGTTTGACCTTGACAATGTGCTTGACTTAAAACTATATGAAGACATGGTACCTGTATTCAAACATACATTTGAAATTTTGAAAGATATAAAATAATGATTATGACGACAATAGATTTAACAAAATTTAATAAATTATGTACGCAACTGAATATACAGTTTACTGATATTAATATACTTGTGAAGGCTTTTACTCATAGGTCTTTTTTAAATGAAAATAGAAACTCCGGACTTGAACATAACGAACGTTTAGAATTTTTAGGTGATGCTGTTTTGGAATTGGTGGTTACAGATTTTTTATATAAAAAATATCCAAAAAAACCAGAAGGGGAAATGACAGCCTTGAGGTCTGCACTTGTGAATGCTGTTACATTATCAAAAGTTGCTGAGGATATAGGTTTAAATGAATTTTTACTCTTATCTCGTGGTGAGGCGAAAGATGAAGGACGAGCTCGACAATATATTTTGGCTAATGTAATTGAGGCTTTGATTGGTGCAATATATCTTGATCAAGGATATGATGTTGCACAAAAATTTATTGATAAAAATGTGCACGTGCTTATTGATTCTGTGATAGAAGGGAAGAAGTTTATTGATTCAAAATCATTATTTCAAGAAATGTCACAAGAGCATATGGGGGTTACACCGAGATATGATTTGATAAAAGAGTTTGGTCCCGATCATAATAAGATTTTTACTGTTGGGGTTTTTTTGGGGGATATTCACATCGCGTCAGGCGAAGGGAAGTCTAAGCAAGAGGCTGAGACTCAGGCGGCATATAAGGGGTTGGTAGTGAAGAAGTGGGGGTAGTGTTTCATTTTTTAAGTCTATATCCTCGCCCTGGAATTGTTTCAATTTTCTTCTTATGTTTTCCATCAATTTTTTTTCGAATATTACGAATATGAGTTTCAATTGTATTAGAAAATGGATTGAAATCCTTTTTCCATACTCGCTCCATTATTTCAGTTCTTGTAATAACGCATCCAGGTTTTTCTGCGATCTGCTCTAGTATCATAAATTCTTTCCGAGTAAAATACACCGGTTTACCTTTTCTGCATACTAAATAGTTATCTCTATCAATAGTAACATCATCTAAAGTAAGGATGTCTTGCTTAATATTGTACGAACGTCTCCCTATTGCTTTTATACGAGCCACTAATTCATTTACAGAAAAAGGTTTAGCGATGCAGTCATCAGCACCAGCATCCAAGAATTTTATTTTATCTGCAACATCATTTTGTACACTCATAAAAAGTATAGGGGTTGTATTACTTAAGTTTCGGAGCTCCTTGCAAATATGTATTCCAAGTTTTTTTGGTAAAATATTGTCTAGTAGAATTAAATCATAGCTGTGTGTTCTGGCTATATATGATCCAGATTCACCATCATTACAGGTATCAACAATAATGTTATGTGCCTCCAAAGATTCTACTAAAGTTGTTGCTAAGTCTATATCATCTTCAATTAAAAGTATTCGCATGTTTTTTGTAGTTATTTTAATTATATATTAACTGTAAAAAGTTAATATATCAATATTTTATCACTAAAGACATAAAGTTTTCCGAAAGAAATTCTCAAGAAAACATAAAGTTTAGATAAAGATTTTCTCAACTTTCTATGTTACACTCTAACCATGACATTTATAGACGAAATGAAAATACATATCAAAGCCGGCCACGGAGGTAACGGTGTTGTTCGTTGGTTGCATGAGTATGCCAAAGAGTTTGGTGGTCCGTCTGGTGGAAATGGAGGTCGTGGAGGGGATGTTTTTATCCGTGCAGTAGCGGATACATTTTACTTGAGAAAATACGCACATCGCATAGAATTTTTCGCCCAAGATGGTGCTTATGGGCAAGGAGATTCATGTCACGGAAAAGGTGGAGAGGATTTGATTATCGATCTACCAATAGGGACTATCATTAAAAGAATAGAGGACATTAATATTCATGACAGTGATACAGTGGTAATGCCAGAGATCGAGCTGACTGAAGTGGGTCAAACTATTCGCATACTGAAAGGTGGATCGGGAGGATTAGGAAATGAACACTTCAAAGGTTCAACAAATCAAAAACCTGAAGAGTGGACACCAGGAAAACCAGGTGAAGAAGGACGATATCATATCGAAGTACAGATGATCGCGGATGTGGGGTTGATAGGATTACCAAACGCCGGTAAATCATCTCTCTTAAACGCACTCACTAAAGCTGACGTTAAAGTTGGAAACTATTCCTTCACAACTCTTGAACCAAACTTGGGAACTATATATGATGTTGTGCTGGCTGATATTCCTGGACTTATTGAAGGTGCCTCAGATGGAAAAGGATTGGGACACAAATTTTTAAGACACATAAGACGAACAAAAATGTTATGTCACTGTGTTTCCCTTGAACAAACTGTTGAGGAAATGGTTGAGGTCTATAATGTGATTAGAAACGAACTAAAAGAATTCGATCCTGAATTGTTACATAAAACTGAGATTATTCTTTTGACAAAAAGTGATATTTTAGGAATTGATGATTCGAAAGTGAAAGCAGACGAATTCATGAAAAAGCTAAAAGTACATGATAATGATATCAAGATCACCTCGATTTATGATTTTGATAATCTAAAAGAGCTTGGAGATTGGTTAGTTAAAGCGGTGAGAGAGGATCAAAAGGCTGGGGAATAAAGAAAATTTGACTTATTCTTAGTACTGTATTATTCTATTAAGACCTTTCCTAGGGAGGATTGGAATGCATAAACCTAAAACGGAAAAAGAAAATGAGATTATACACTTTAAGTGTCTTTGGCAATAAAAACCTTGCAATTTATGATACCTGGGAATTTATAGGAGGAAAATTTTGCTATATAAGCCCAAAAGGTAGGACGGATCTTTTTGGTAAGATTGAAGTCCATGAGAGTCTTGATAACTCTGGTCCTGTAAAAGATGGCTATTTTTGCCACGGTGTCTTAAAGAAAGATAGGAATGGACCAGAGGATCAGCACGGTGTCCTGCTGGTAATTCTGGCAGAGGGTTACGTGGATTTTCCACAAAGTTTTTATGATCTAGATTTTTTTCGAGTTGGACCTATTCGCAAACAAGACAAATCACTCTTACTTGCTATGGTTCGAATCCCTAAAGATCAAGAATTTATCCTTACAGTCAAAAACAAAGACGGGGGTATTCGAAAAATCACTTTCCAATACGACAGTAAAAAAGAAACTTTCGATGCTCAGGATACAACTCTGGGAATAAAGACAGTCTCAGAAAAAAATAGTCTGTTGAGAGCAATTTTCAATACCATTTTTCCTCAGACAAAATATGGATTACGCGGTGGTATAACAAGAGGATAGAAACCTCCTTAAAAAACAAGCGCAAGTTACCTCGGTCCATGGACCCGGGTGCTTTTTCATTTGCCTAAAATGTGCTAAAAATAAGGGATATGAATACCGAAGAAAAACCTACTTATATACCCGTAATCGGCCTTGAAATCCACGCTGAGCTAAAGACGAAGACCAAGATGTTTTGTTCATGTTTAAATGATCCTCTTGAAAGAAATCCAAACATCCACATCTGCCCAATCTGTATGGCGCATCCTGGAACTTTGCCAACACTTAACAAACAAGCGATACAAAATGTCTTGAAAGTAGGTCTTGCGGTGGATGCGGAGATTGCAGATTTTACTGAATGGGATAGAAAGAATTATTTTTATCCAGACATTCCAAAAGGCTATCAGATTTCTCAATATGCATATCCTCTTGTTCAAAAGGGAAAAGTTAAAGTACGCGACGCGAAAGGCAATGATGTCGATGTGACGTTAACTCGTATTCACTTAGAAGAGGACACGGCTCGCTCGTCCCATGATAAAGGGGATTATTCTCTCGTTGATTATAACCGAGCAGGACTTCCTTTAATGGAGTTGGTAACGGATGCGGTTATATATGATTCTGTTATGGCTGGAAATTTCGGAAGAGAATTACAATTGCTGCTTCGAACACTCGATGTGTCGGATGCGAATATGGAATTGGGGCAGCTGCGTGTTGAGGTAAATATTTCGATACACAAGCCAGGCGAGCCTTGGGGAACAAAGGTTGAGATCAAGAACCTGAACTCATTTCGCGTGGCCGAAAAATCTATCGAGTACGAAATACAAAGACAACAAGAGCTTATAGAATCAGGCGGAAAAGTTGTACAAGAAACTCGAGGGTATGATGATGCAACAGGTAAAACATTTTCACAAAGAATAAAAGAAAATGCCAACGACTACAGATATTTTCCAGATCCAGATTTACCAAAATTATATATTTCAAAAATTCCAGAATTTAACCTTGAAAAATTGAAGGCAGGTCTTCCAATTTTACCAAATCAAAAACGAGAAAAATATACAACGCTTGGACTTAAAAATGAAGATGTTGAGATGTTCGTATCTGATTCTTTTTATGGACATTATTTTGAGAAAATTTTACAATTAGTAACTGACGAAAAATTACAAAAATTATCTGTAAACTACATAACATCTGACATTGCTGGACTTGTTAAAAAAGAAAAAGAAGTTTCAGGAGAATTACATGATTTTATAAATATCGATCAATTTGTTGAAATTATAAATTTGATCGGTACTGATGAACTTTCATCCCGTGGTGCAAAAGATATGATTGCAGTGTTGTGGAAAGGAGATGAGGAATTACGAAAAAGAAAAGCAAAAGATATCGCTTCGGATCAAGGCTTGATTATTAAGGCTGATCCAGAGTTTTTAAACAATATCATCAAACAAGTTCTGGAAAATAATCCAACTCAAGTAGATGATTATAGGGCAGGTAAAGAGGCATTGTTAATGTATCTTGTTGGTAAGGTTATGAAGGAGGGAAAAGGTGCGATCAATCCAGCAACCGCCCAAGAAGGGTTAAAGGCAGCACTGAAATAATATGGATGAGATTGTAAAAGTTGATAATCCTGTTTTAAGAGAAAAAACGATTGATGCTGATTTTCAACAGGGTGTTGTGATTGCCCATTTCCTAATAAAAGTTTTAAAAGAATATAGGGAAAAAACCGGTCGGGGTAGAGGGTTGGCCGCACCTCAGATAGGCGAGAATAAATCCGTTTTTGTAACATTTGTAGATGATAAATTTGAAATATATATAAATCCAAAAATTATACAAAAATCACAAAAACAAAATCTATACAAAGAAGCCTGTTTAAGTTGTGCACCACTTTGGGGTGATGTAAAAAGATCAAGATCTATAACGATGGAATATGTTGATGAATATGGAAATTTTAACCTGCGAGAATATGACGGATTTATGGCTCGATTATTACAGCATGAATATGATCATCTTGAAGGTGTTTTAAATATAGACATTGCAGAAGCCGGGACAGTTGAGGTTATGAATAGTGATCCGTTTTTGGAAAAATTGAGGGATGTGGAATAAGTATAAATCCAGAGACTTTGAAGGATGCATTGAAGTAGGTATAATATCTACATGCTTAAAATTATAAAAAAAATATTCATTATAATTTTAATTTTTCTTGGAATTCTGATGCTCTATCTTTTATTTTCTAAATATCTTTTTGAATTAAAAGATGTTCACTCTTCGGCACCCAAAGATACCCAGTTTGTAACTCTCAAAAATGGTGATGAGATTGCCTATCAGGAAATTGATAATCAGTCATCAACGACAATTATTTTTGTTGGCGGACTTTCAGGGTGGAGCGGCACATGGAGAAGGTCTGTTGAGGCACTTAACCATTCTGGCTTAAAGCAAAAATATAATATGATTAC
>JAYTDF010000033.1:0-9996 GCA_043736035.1 Candidatus Parcubacteria bacterium | reverse complement strand
AAAATAAAAAAATCCTTACATTATTAATTATTGTTGTGGTAGCACTTCTTGGTTTTGCTATTTTCAATAAATTTTACCCAACTACTAAAACAGCCGAGGGACAACTTTCTGAAAAACAAATCAAAACTTTGGTAACTAAAGTATCAAAATTAATAAATGTTCCCGCAGAAACTCCAGTTATTGCTACAATTATTAAAGCAGATCAGCTTATTATCGAACAAAAATTTTATACAGGTTCAAAAGACGGTGACTACTTAATGGTTTTTCCAACAGCGCAAAAAGCTATTATATATAGAGAAAGTGAAAATAAGCTTATAAATGTTGGTCCGATTATCGTAGATCAAAAGGCTACTTCAACAAAGCCTGTTGCTGTTGAAAATAAGGCAACTTCAACATCGGAAAAAGCTACTTCAACAAAAAAAGAACAATAATTCTATCGAGTCCAACGATCCAATAAGATCCCACATGCAATAGAAGCATTCAATGACTCTGCTTTCCCAAGAGAAGGCAGGGTTATTTTAGTCTCGATCTTATTAAGTGCGATTTCATTTATGCCGTTCGATTCATTGCCAATAACCAATGCTCCAGTTTTTGGCCATTTAAAATCATTAACATTTTTTCCATTAAGGGTTGATGCCATTATATTAACATCTATTCTATTTTTATGAACAATGTTTAATATTTCATTCACATCTCTATATATAACCTGTACACGAGAAAAAGATCCCATCGATGCAGAGATTGTTTTTGGGTTATAGATATCAACTGTACCTATAGAGGCGATGATAGTTTTTATACCATACCAGTCTGCCAACCTGATAATAGTTCCCATGTTTCCAGGATCTCGTATGTCATCGAGCATTATCACTTTTTCAGTTTGTAAGAGTTGTGCAATATCATCAACACTAAGCTCTACTTTTTCAAGTTGATTTACTATTGCTATGGCCGTACATTCACTTTTAAGGCTTTCCATGGTGGAAATCTTATTTATTTCGCCAGCCTCAACCAGCTGTGGTTTTAACCATTTTTCTATGGCCGCATGTCTTTTCCCACATTCTTTCAATTCATCGGTATATTTTTTAGAAAATTCACTTGTAATGAAAAGTTCAGTAATGATCATGTCGGAGAGTAATAATTCTGCCACACTTTTTCCACCTTCAACCATAAAGACGTTTTTCTTGTTACGTTCTTTTTTGTCGGCGAATGATTGCAATGATTGGATTTTTCCTTTTGTTAACATGAAATGAGTATAGCATACATATTTTTATATGCATGGTATACTATGTATTATGAAAGAACAAAGACTAAATGGTTTATCAGATGGTATCTTTGCTATTGTGATGACATTACTTGCAATTGAGCTTAAGGTGCCGATATTGGAAGTCCAAAATCCAACATCGCTTCAACTACTTGAGGCTTTGGCGCATACTCTACCTATATTTGTTAGTTTTGTATTGAGTTTTGCTTTACTTTTCACATATTGGAGGTCACATCACTTTTTAACCTCAGTTTATGCCAAAACATTAAGTGTTGGATTAGCAAATTATAATGCTCTATTTTTCTTATTTATTACAACAATACCGTTTTCTGCGCATTTCTTAGGTACGTATTCACAAAACCCAATATCGATCTTTATTTATGGATCTAATGTAATTGCAATAGGAGTTATATTGCTACTCATGAGGTTACATATAGAAAGAAGTCCAAAAATAGATACCTTGGCGTTACCATTAAACGAATGGAGAAGCGGGTATATTCGAATATTGGTTCCAATACTGTCTGCAGTTATGGCAATAGTTATCAGTTTTGTTAATACTGATTTGTCGCTCATACTGTTCGTTTTTGCTATATTGTTTAACCTTATACCAACCAGTTCAAATGTTATTTATTTTTTATTAGATCTTATGTTCATTGACAATTCGCAAGTTATGGTTAATAGTAACTACAATCCAAATTATCATTTAGATATAAAAGAAAGGATAACGAAGAAAAAACAAGCTATTCATCACACATTTAAAAAAGATATGCTTGCATCATTCAAAAAAGCGAAACAACAACAGATCCATGAAAACGAATAAAGACGTCAATAAAAGCAAAAAAAATCAATTCTGGAATAAAGAGTATAAAGAAGCGAGTCATTTAACACTATCAGAAGATCCGGCTGGAGATCTTTTGACTTTTGTAAAATGGGTAAATAGAAATGCCGAGTGGCCAGCTTTTTCTATGGGAGGTTTTGTGCTGGACATAGGTTGTGGAAATGGTAGAAACATAGGAAATCTATGTGAACAATATCATATGAAAGGTTTAGGTTTTGACATATCAGATGAGGCTATAAAACAAGCAAAAGAAAAATTTGCACACTTGAAAAGTTTGCATTTTATAAAGCAAAATATGTTTGAGTTTGTTGACTTACCGGCAGAGTCAGTGGATGTTGTCCTTGATATGATGGTCTTTCACTTTCTAGATGATTCTAAAAGACATGCTTATGTAAAAGACAAAGCACGCCTGATGAAACCCTTTTCTTGGATGCTCTTAAAGACATTTGTCCTTGATAATGATCAAAACGCGATACGAATGATAAAGGATTTTCCTACACCAGATAAAGAACATAATTCATATATACATCCTAAGTTTAAAGCTTTGGAGCATGTCTTCACTGAAGACGAACTGACAGAGCTTCTTTCTCCTTATTTTAAGATCCACAAAATGATAAAATCATATAAACACTTTAAAGATGGGAAGCCTTATAAAAGACGAACGGTTTCAGTCTATTTGGAAAGAAAAAGAGATTAGGTTATTATTCATCGTATCTCGAGATTTCGAGATATTGCCGATGTAGCTCAGACGGTAGAGCAACTCCATGGTAAGGAGTAGGTCGTCGATTCGATTTCGACCATTGGCTCAAACAGGTGCACGAGAAGCAATAGTTGGTATATTTCACTCTATTTGACTTTTCCTCATTATCTGATAAACTTTCTGTATTATATATTTATAAATATAATTGGTAAAAATTAATTAATTAACAAATAAATTTAAATAAAACAAACAATAATTATGGCAACAGCAGCATTTGATAGATCAAAAACACACGTGAACGTAGGTACAATTGGCCACGTTGATCACGGTAAAACAACTTTAACAGCAGCTATCTTAAACACCCTTGCAAAAAAAGGTAATGGGTATGACGCTAAAGTTTTAGATATCGCTCACATCGATAAGGCTCCTGAAGAGAAAGCAAGAGGTATTACTATCTCACTTGCTCACTGTGAATACGAAACTCCAAACAGACACTACGCTCACGTAGATGCTCCAGGACATGCCGACTACATCAAAAACATGATTACAGGTGCTGCTCAGATGGACGGTGCTATCCTAGTGGTTGCTGCCACAGACGGACCTATGCCACAAACTCGTGAGCACGTTCTACTAGCAAAGCAGATCGGTGTACCAAACATCCTTGTGTTCATGAACAAATGTGACATGGTTGATGACGCTGATATGCTCGACTTGGTTGAAGAAGAGATCAGAGAGTTACTAACAAAGAACGGATTTGATGGTGCAAACGCACCTGTTATCAGAGGTTCAGCTTTGAAAGCTTTGAACTCAACAGATGTAAATGATGAATGGTCACAAAAGATCATAGATTTGATTGATGCTGTTGACTCATTTATCCCAACCCCTGTTCGTGAGACAGATAAACCTTTCCTTATGCCTATTGAAGATGTGTTCTCTATCGAAGGTCGTGGAACTGTTGTTACAGGTCGTATCGAAAAAGGTATCATCAAAGTTGGTGAAGAAATCGAAATCGTAGGTCTTCGTGATACTGTGAAAACAGTTGTTACAGGAGTTGAAATGTTTAACAAATCTCTTCAAGAAGGTATGGCAGGAGATAACGCTGGTCTATTACTTAGATCTGTAAAAAAAGAAGACTTATCTCGTGGTCAAGTTTTAGCAAAACCTGGATCTGTTACACCTCATACTGACTTTGAAGCTGAAGTATATATCTTGAAGAAAGAAGAAGGGGGACGTCACACACCATTTTTCTCAGGATACAAACCACAGTTTTACGTTAGAACAACTGACGTAACAGGTGAGGTTACACTAGAGGAAGGTAAGATGGTTATGCCTGGAGATACTGTTACTTTCAAAGTAAAACTGGTTGCACCAGTAGCACTTGAGGATAACACTCGTTTTGCTATCCGTGAAGGAGGTAAAACTGTAGGAGCTGGAGTTGTTACAAAGATTGTAAAATAGTCTTACAAACAAAAGCTGCTTATTATAAGTCAAAAAATGCAATACCTCAAAAAAGGTGTTGCATTTTTTGATAAAATAGTGTAATATTCAAATCCATGTCAACAGCAACTAAAATAAAAAAAACAGAGGTAACTTCAAAGCTTCGTATCAGGGTGAGAGCCAATGATTCACGTTTGCTAGATAACTCAGTTAAACAAATCATAGAGACTGCATTAAAGCACGATGCTGTTATTAACGGTCCTGTGCCCTTACCTACAGAGATAAAGAAATACACAGTAAATAGATCAGCTTTTATTTACAAAGACTCTAGAGAGCAATTCGAATCCAGAACACATAGAAGACTTATAGATATTATAAATCCAAATGCAAAAGTGATCGAAGCTCTGACAAATATGACTTTGCCAACAGGTGTGAATGTAGACGTTAAGATGATGTAATTAGAAAAATAAACAATAAAATAATCGCCGAACAAATAAAGAATATCAGGCTTGCAGCCTGCTCTATCTAAAGAAAATATATGAAATACTCAATAGCAACAAAACTAAATATGACACAACTATTTGATGAGAATGGTAAGGTTTACCCTGCAACAATTCTCTCATATATGGATCTGAAAGTTACTCAAACTAAAAGTGTGGAAAAAGATGGATACGAAGCTATACAATTTGGCTTTGGTTCAAAATCAAAAAATCAACTATCAAAAGCAGTACTTACTCATTCAGGTGTAAATGATGAGAAAAAAGGTTTTGCCTTACTAAAAGAGGTTAAAGGTATATCAGCTGCAAAAGGCGATATACTTTCTTTTGATTTTGTATCAGGTGACCTTGTTGAAGCTACGGGTATTACAAAGTCTAAAGGTTTTCAAGGTGTTGTAAAAAGATACAACTTCAAAGGAGGTCCAAGATCACACGGTCAAAAGCACTCAGAAAGAGAAAGAGGTTCATCAGGTGCTGGTGGATATCAAAGGGTGTTTAAAGGAACTCGTATGGCGGGACGTATGGGTGGAGATCGTATGACTTTCAAGAATCTTACTGTTATTTCAGTTGATGTTGAAAACAAGCTTGTATACATTAAAGGAGCAATACCAGGTCGTCGAGGTACTGTTATAGAGATAAAACAAAAGTAATCTATATTAGATAAATAAAGATAAATATATGACAACAACTACAACAAAAAATAAAAAAGCAATAGTGTCCCTTGATGCTGAGGTATATTCAAAAGATGGTAAAAAAGTCTCAGACTTTACATTACCAGAAGAAGTATTTGGATTGAACTGGAATGCTGACCTTGTGCACCAAGTTATTACATCATTACAAACAGCAGCTCGTTTTCCGTTTGCTCACGCCAAAACAAGAGGTGAAGTATCAGGTGGAGGTAAGAAGCCTTGGAGACAAAAAGGTACAGGTCGTGCTCGTCACGGTTCTACAAGATCTCCTATTTGGGTAGGTGGAGGTGTAGCACATGGTCCAAATAAAGAAAAAAACTTTGATAGAAAAGTAAACAAGAAAACTAAAAATACAGCTATTAAAACAATTATCTCTCAAAAACATAGGGATGGTGAAGTTCTGTTGGTTGATGCACTTGCATTCACTACTCCAAAAACAACTGAAATGAAAAAAGTATTGTTGAATCTTTCAAAGATCAATGATTCAATGACAAAGTTTGCGACTAAAAAGCATAACACTGCTTTGTTTATTACAAATGCACAAGATAAAAACCTATACTTATCTCTAAGAAACTTTGGAAATATTGAGACACAGTCAGTGAACGATGTTAATGCAGTTATATTATCAAAATATAAATATCTTGTATTTATATCACCTGAAACGTCAATATCTACTTTGAAAGATAGATTGAATAATAATAAATAATAAACATATGAGTACAACACCTACAACTAAAATTGCAGTTGCAAAAGCAACATATATAAAAAAACCAAGATCAACTGAGAAAGCTATTATAGCAACTGACAAAAACAAATACGTTTTTGAAGTGGATAAAAGAGCGAACAAGGATAATCTTCGTCAAGAGATTGTTAAGACATATAAAGTTACTCCTACAAAGATTAATATAATAAATACACCTGATAAGGTTGTTATCCGAAAAGGACGACCAGGAAAAATATCGGGCTTTAAAAAAGCTATAGTTACATTAAAAAAAGGCGATAAGATCGACGTTATATAGCAATATAAATAATATTCAAGATAATAAAATTTTAATACTAAAAACATGAAAAGATATAAACCAACAACAGCTTCAAGACGACATATGGTCATCGTAGAATACAAGAATGTAATAACTACGAATGAGCCACATAAAGCTTTGACCAAAGGTGTAAAAAGATCAGTAGGTAGAAATAATACCGGTCGTATTACAACACGTCACAAAGGGGCTGGTAATAAGAGATTGTATAGAGACATTGATTTTAAATACGAAAAGAAAAATATTCCCGCAAAAATAGTTTCTGTTGAGTATGACCCAAATAGAACTGCGTTTATTTCTCTTGCACAATACGCTGATGGTGCAAAAACATATATCGTAACCCCAAAAGGTATAAAAGTAGGTGACTCCTTCATTGTTTCTGAAAAAACTGAAGTTAAACTAGCTAACAGAATGATATTGAGAAATGTACCTGTTGGAACATTGATCTATAATATCGAGCTTAAACCACAAGGTGGAGGAAGAATTGCTCGTTCAGCTGGTAACTATGCTCAAGTTGTAGCACATGATGCTGGCTATGCACTTATTAAAATGCCTTCAACTGAAGTACGTCGTATTATTGATACAGCATGGGCATCTATTGGTGAAGTTTCAAACGATGAGCATCACTTACAAAACGGAGGTAAGGCTGGTCGTAGTAGGTGGTTAGGCATAAGACCTACAGTTCGTGGAACAGCCATGAACCCAGTAGATCACCCACATGGAGGTGGAGAAGGTAGACAGGGGCGAGGTAGAAGACGAGCAATTTCAATCTACGGTAAACCTACAGGAAAAGGACAAAAATCTAGAACTCCTAAGAAATACTCAAACAAGTTTATTGTATCACGAAGAAAAGTAGGCAAGAGATAAACAAAAGCATTACAAACATTGACTAATTACTAATTATTTGTTAAATTTATAACCCATGACACGTTCAATATCAAAAGGCCCATATATAGAAGAAAGGCTACTTAAAAAAATAGCCGGCAAAACTCCAGAGCAAGTGGGGGTTGTTAAAACTTGGTATAGAGACTGTGTTATTTCACCTGAGATGGTTGGATATACATTCGGAGTTCATAATGGTAAAAACCATATAGAAGTATCTGCTACCGAAGATATGGTAGGACACAGATTAGGAGAATTTTCACCAACACGTAAATTTACTCGTCACGGAGGAAAGATGCAAAAAGAACAAGATGCTGCTAAGAAGCAGGCTGAAATCACTGCTGCAAAAGCCGCTAAAGCTGCTCCGGCTGCTAAGAAAAAATAATTAATTTAATATAACAATAACAACATGAAAGCCATATTAAAAAATTATAGACAATCACCAAGAAAGGTAAGACTCGTTACTGACCTTATTAAGGGTAAAAAAGTTTCAAGTGCGCTTGATACTCTAAACTTTACAACCAAAAGAGCTGTTCCTGTTGTTAGAAAACTTTTAGAATCTGCAATAGCAAATGCGGTACATGCAGGACTTGTTGCTGACACGTTAAAAATAAAAAACATCACAGTTGATGAAGGTGTTGTTTTAAAACGTATGATGCCAAGAGCTCGTGGAGTTGGTGCCCGAATTAACAAGCGAACTTCACATATTCATGTAACATTAAGTATTATTGAAGAAAAGCCAACTAAAACAGCAAAAAAAAGTAAATAATAAAACAACATATGACAAAAATAGTTCACCCATACGCACATAGATTAGGAATAATTAAAGACTGGAAGTCCCGTTGGTTTTCTATTAATGCTGATTTTAGATTGAATTTAAAAGGCGACATGTTAATGCGTGATTGGTTAACAAAAAATCTTAAAAACCAATATGTTGGTTTGGTAGAAATCGAAAGAAATTCTAAAGCTATTAAAGTTATCATTAACACTTCAAGACCTGGTGTTGTGATTGGTAAAAGTGGAGAAGGTGTTATAAAAATCAAAAATGCTCTAGAGAAAATTTTATTGAAAATTGGAGAAAAAGCTCCAAATCTACAAATCGAAGTTGTCGAAATAAAAAATCCAGAAGGCAATGCATCTATAGTTTCTCAAATGATTGCTGAAGGTATAGAAAAACGTCTTCCTTACAGAAGAGTTCTTAAGCAAACTGTAGAGAAAGTTATGGCTGTGAAAGACATCAAAGGTATTAGAATTTACCTAGGGGGGCGCTTGGCTGGTGCCGATATGGCCCGAAGTGAGGAGATCAAAAGAGGTCGTATTCCACTTCAAACTATCAGAGCTGATATAGACTACGCTCGTCATAAAGCACATATGCCTTATGGTGACTTAGGTATAAAGGTTTGGATTTATAAAGGTGATATTTTTAATAAAACACAAAAATAATTAAGTAAAAATATATGTTATTCCCAAAAAAAGTAAAACATCGAAAATGGCAAGTTACTCGACGCAATGCTAAGGTACTAGTTAAAAAAACAGAAACAAGAGGTATTTCTCTTGCGAATGGTGCATATGGTATTGCCGCTACAACCCAAGCTCGTATTACTTCAAATCAAATCGAATCAGCAAGAAAGGTGATCTCAAGAACACTTGGTAAAACAGGAAGAATCTGGATTCGTGTATTTCCTGACAGACCTTTCACAAAGAAAGCTGCTGAAGTACCGATGGGTTCAGGAAAAGGAGAGCCAGAGGGATTCTGTTTTGAAACATATGCAGGACGTATATTGTTTGAGATCGATGCACCATCAGAAGCTATAGCAAAAGAAGCATTTAGAAAAGCTAACTCAAAATTACCTGTTAAAACTAGAATGATAACAAGATAATTAACATTAAATATATGACAAAAACAATAAACAGCGAAGAAACAACAATAAAAAGTAAGAAGAGGGTACTTACAGGAGTAGTAACATCAGATAAAATGACTGATACTATTACTGTTAAGGTGGATAGATATGTAAAGTTAGCTAAATACAACAAATACGTAACTATCTCAAAAAAGTTTAAGGCACATGATGCTGGAAACACAAAGAAAATAGGTGATAAGGTATCTATTATCGAAACAGCACCTATATCAAAAGATAAACATTTTACATTAGTTAAATAAAAATTTAAATAAAAATATATGATACAACCAGGATCAATAGTGGCAATAGCAGATAACTCAGGCGGTAAAATCGGTCGAGTTTTCAAAGTGCTAGGTCATGCAGCAAAAAGATATGCATATTTAGGAGATACAGTTATCCTGTCTATTCAAAAAGCAGAGCCAAGAAAGCAAACAAAGAAGAAGGATATTCATAAGGCAGTTGTTGTTCGCGCAAGACAAGCATTTAGAAGAAAAGACGGATCATACGTACGTTTCGACGAAAATGCGGTTGTGCTTATCGATAAGACTAAAGGTGAGCCGTTGGGAGGACGTATTTTTGGACCAATTCCAAGAGAGATTGCTGAAAGAGGATATCAAACAATAGCATCTAAAGCTCCAGAAATAGTATAAATATAAAATAAACATATGATAAAAAAAGGACAAACAGTAAAAATTTTAATAGGAAATGATAAAACCAAAACAGGAAAAGTTTTGCAAGTTTTTGTTAAGCAAAATAA
>JAYTDF010000032.1:0-2566 GCA_043736035.1 Candidatus Parcubacteria bacterium | reverse complement strand
ATTGAGGACAACGGTTTATTTTCTTTATCAATTAATTCTGATGCTGCCTTTATAGAGATTAAGAGCTGATGGTACCTTGAAGAAAACTGCTCGCTCCATTCAATCTTGACCTTTCGGTCAAACCGATCGACCTCAATTTTTTCACTTGGAACCATATAAGAAGGTAAAGGGACAATTTCAGACCTAGCTTCATCATATACCTCCAACATGCGATCGAAGCTTTCTTGGTCATGATTTCCCCAACCAAAACCATCCTCTTCATCGTCATCTTCGGACCCATCTTCTAAATTATAGTTCACATAATTCATAAAGAATTTTTTTACCAAAGTCGATGAATTTATCGACTCAAGATTAGGCTCGTTTGAAAACCAAGATTCCTTAATTCCATGAAAGTTTTCTCTTAACTGATCAAAGCCTTTATCGCCTATTTCGGTAACACCTAATGCCGTAAATTCTTCATCAATTTCATTTGCATGTATTAAGTTTTTTATCTTGAGATAAATATCCTCGTCGGTATTAAGACCAAACATTTGATAGCATTTGTCCATATCTTGATCAAGTGACGGGTGGACCAGCAGATTTAAAATAAATTTATTTTCAAATGAAATGTTAGATGCACTGAAAACTTTCTCAACCTCTTCTCTTTTTATTTTGAAAGCGGTAAATATCTTTTTAGTCAAAGATATATCTTCAGACAAGTCTGACTCAGCTAACCATGTAGTGTAATCAAGTTTTTTATTACCCTTCACACTCTCGATATCAACCTTACTGCTAAAATAATCTATAACCTTCTCGACTGCAGAAAGGTCGTTCTTTTCCAACGAGAGTTGTAATGCATCAGAATAAAACGGCTTAATATCTTTTTCTTCCCAATCAAAATTGCTTAAAATATCAAGGGCCATGGCAGTTGTTCCGCCTTTTTGAATAATATCCTCCTCTGATAATCCGATCTCAAATTCCAACTCATCGGAGGTCTGTGTAAGAAATTTTTTAAAGGTTTCCTCGACTTCTTTTCGAATATCTTGAGCCGGTATTTTGAATATTTTACAAATTTCAGCGGCATTATCATATTCATCTGATTCCAAATACCAACTGATTAAACTGATTAGGCTGTTGCTTTTAGAGAAATATTCTCTCGCTTCAGGAAAAATTCTCATTATTTTATCAGCATTATCAAAATCCCCCTCAAGGTAAACTGTATGTAGAACATGTATAGCACTTCCTGCGTCTAATTCGAATTCTTGAGGTTTAAGATTAAACTCTTCACAGATACTCATCATAGTATCAATATCACCCTTATGCAGTGCCTGTTGGGCCGCATTATTTGCCAAATCCTTCATTTCTTCAGATTCAATAAATTCTTTTACATCATCTGAATCTTTTATTTCTGAAAGTTTACCTTGTATTGAAGAAATAGGTCCAACAAAATCGCGTGAAGTATTTTTTTTCAGGTCATTTTTAATTGAGGCAATTACTTTTGATATATAAATACCTCTGATTTCTTCTGTTTTTAAAAACTCATCAACTTCAGGAAAATCAATTTTTAATTTAGCCAATACATCTAACTGATAAGCAGTAAGATCATCGTTTCTGATTAAATCCCCAATTTGAATTAAGAGCACACTAACAAGTTCGGGATAGTGTGATCGACTAAGGTCATCATATTCTTTTCTGGCAAACTTTCCACCCGGAATACCGTGTTTACACAGTGAACTACTTGCCGCTTTTAACAACTGTTCCAATTCTTCTTGGGATTCTGTAGAATCTTGAATTTCCTCAGGGTTCGGATTTTCATGCGTTGGTTTCTTCATATGGCACTATTATACACCAGAATTTTATTTACGTATCAGGTTCGAATCCATGATTCGTCGACATTTTCGCCTATCCAAAAACCCTTGATTCATAAGCATCTCGATCATGCTCGACTTGGCGGAGACGGAGATGATATATGGTCGCCATGCTCCCTATATCACATGCATAAGATATAGTCCCTTCACTCCTTATCTTATTGGAGGGATTCAAACATTACATGTTCGGTATACCTTTGCAATTTTCTCGGACCATAAGTCCTCAAAAATATAGCAAAACTTTTCTCATCCCTCACGAAAGTGCCACTAGGCACTTTCTCGTCCCGCAGATTTTCACTGCGTTCAAATCATGCGGGCCATATGGGTTAAGTACCAAATGTTTCAAGTGTTGTAAGGGTATTATCACTGAATTTTATACCTCTCATAAGGCCAGTAGGTCGAGGTGGTTTTCTGCAACTACTATATAGGATTTAAAGAGCTCGTGAATCGAGACTTGAGTATATTAGAACTTATCATTCATATGCACATACCACACACCATTTGTTTTCCTGAATTTAGGAGAAATAAAGGGTTCCACGTCTATAGTTATGTCATTTTGTGACTCTTTGGTCCACTTTGAATCCTTCAATGCCCTGATCTTATCTGGATTTAACAAAATATCGGCATAATACCCAAAAACCACGGCTTTTTCAGGTCATTAAACATAAAAATACCATTACTAGTCAATGGTATTTTTCATTTATGTATGATAAAAGTTA
>JAYTDF010000031.1:0-15835 GCA_043736035.1 Candidatus Parcubacteria bacterium | reverse complement strand
CTAGCATTTAAATCTATTTTGGAATGGGAAAAATTTATGGGTATAGATTTAAAAGATATTTTCATTGGAAATAATGATATAAATACAGCAGTACCGTCTGTAGCAACTTCATCATCAGAAAAAAAATATAGCAAACAAAATACAGTTGGATTTATTGATAAAATTTTAAAAAATTATGATATAAGAGAATATATTAAAAATGAAGACAATACTGATATCATTTATGGTTTTATTAATAATAAGTATTTATTGATTACTTCTGGAGAATCTTCATTTATTGACATTAAAGACAGATTATTAAAGGAAAACATATCTCGTTAATACTTTATATTTTCTTTACGAAAACTTTATGAACAATTTTGTATTATTAAATAATGCAAAATAACCCAACATATAAAATATACACAACCAATCTGACCCATGAGTCATCAATCATTATTGAAATTGAAACAATTATATTAAACGGTCTTTATCGATTTTCTATATTAGGCATAAGTCAAAAAAATTCTTCCGATACAAAAGACAGGATTTATTCTGCTTTACGGTCACAAAAATTAATGAATCTAAAATCAGATAATAAAAAAATTACAGTTAATTTATTACCGACAAACATTGATAAAAAAACCAATATTTATGATCTAGGAATTGCAATAAGTTGCTTAGTTCATATGAATCAAATTCAATTTAATGAAAATATACTTGTCATAGGAGAGTTGTCAATAGTAGGAAACATAATTCCTTCTAATTTTATATTAAAATCAATATATCAAGCAATACAAAACAATATAACATGCATAGTTTGCAGTCGCGGTGACTTAGAAATATTGAATACATATCCTAACTATGTGTCGGACGAAATTCATAAAAATAAACTTAAATTTATTGTTGCAGACACATTGGGGGAGTTAATTCAGAATATTAAGAACAATAATTTTTATGTTTTTAAAAATGATCAGAATAACATAATATACAAAGCAACAAAACAACACATGGATTTATCTGATGAAAATGTATTTAAAATACTATTAGCAATTTGCACGAACAGAAATATATTTATTGAAAATAAAAAAGAATCATACATAAAAAAATTTCTTAAAAACTTGACATACTATACATGTAGATTAAATAGTTTTGAGATACTAAATATATCAAATGTTCTCAGTACATATGATCGCTCAATTATGGATATGTTTGTATATCCCAAAATATCTACGATAGATAATCAAACCCAAAAAGATGACTTACTTTCAATGATAGATGAAAGTTATTTTGGTTTTAATGTAATAGAAAATTTTATTTCTGTACCTGAAGACATTTTGTATATTATTAAAAAACTACATAAATCAAGCATAATCTGCTTTTATAATTCATGTCCGTGTGGAAACAGTAATAACTTATTTAATAGTTTTCATGATGATAAGTGTTTATGTCTGCAGAGGTATATTTTAAGGTACAGACAAAAACTAAGAGTGTTAGAAAATGGTTTTTTTGATTTTTATATACAAAATATTGATAATACAATTTTAGAGTATAAGCCTGAGGACTATATGTATATCAATGATATAATACGCAGATTCAGAAACAATAGAATAGAAATTGAACAAGTAGAGCAAATTGATCAGATCATCAGTACTTTGAATGATTATTACGAACAAGCAGAGCTAGACTTAATCATTAATTTAGCTAAAGATATTACAAAACTAAAATATATTATAGATGAAACAAAAAAACCTATAGTAGCTAAGGATACTATAGATTTGGCTGTTAAATTGCTTAAAAAGGATTTCTAGCACCTCGAACCTCAAAATGAAGGTGAGGGCCGGTAGATTGACCAGTGTTACCTGATTTGGCAATAGATTGACCTCTGGCTGTAGTTTGACCTTGACTCACCTCAATACTATCCAAATGTGCGTATAGGGTCTGCACACCATTGCTGTGTTTTATAACCATATAATTACCATACCCTCCATTCCAACCATCACCACCACGCACAAGAGTCACAACACCATTGAGCGCTGAATATACCTGTGTTCCAATAGGTGCACCAAAATCTATTCCATTATGACCATGTATACCTTGTGTTTTTATAGCCCCACCTCCAATCGGTTTTGCCATTGAACTCGAGTCACCATTTCCTGAAGCTATTTTAATTGTAGAATTAGTATTGGTATTAGTATTTACACTTATTTGAACTTGGTTTTTTAACCTAGCTCCTGGAATAATAATACTTTCACCAATAACCAACCTATTATCATTCGTTTTATTAAAATCTACAATATCTCTCTCTGAAACATTGAACTTAGTAGCTAACCCACTTACTGTATCTCCATTCTTAACCTTATATGATAAGCCTGAGACTGGTAATATAACCAGTTTTTGACCAACCTTTATACTACTTTTTGAATTTAAATCATTGGCCCACAAAATAGTGTCAACAGAAATATTATACTTATTTGCAATAGTTGATAGTGTATCACCAATCAACACTTCATATTCAACAATATCACCATTATTACTGTCGGTTAATTGCACTATTTCATCACCTAATAATAAGTCAACTGTTACCGGCACCACGTCTATACCGTAAGATGATGATGTTGAAATATCAATATTTTGAATATTTTCAAGACTAATTGTATTTAACAAAGCATTATCAACTGTTTCATTATAACCTTTAATTATAATAGTTTTTTCATCTAACCGAAGAGCATTTACAGTTATCTTATCAATTTTTTGTTTTGAATTACTAACACTAACTTTTGCACCGTCCAACACCCCAGGTAATAAATCATGTGTAGATCCTAAGTTTTTATTTATATCAAAAACATATGATCCTGACATATTATTGCTTGAATCTGCTTTTATTGTGTGATTTACATTTACCTGCACGAACCCTGTTACCAACCCTGAGAAAATAAGAAAACTAACGAGTGAATTTGAAGATTTGTATAAAATAGTTTTATCTTAAACGAATAAAATGATTTTTAGTCTATCTGAACACTTTTTTATATTAGTGGAACAGTAGGGTCGAAAACTCATTGCACAGTATTATGTTAGCTCGAATATATATTGTAATCAAGTTGTTTTATGTGGTATAGTTTTATCAATATGATAAGAGAAATATTTGACGAAAATCATAGTGATGAGATAAAAAATAATGATTTTTTGCCAAAAGTTAATAAAACTCTAGATAATACAAATTTTGAAATACCGGATGATTTATTAATGGAATATCCTGTATATTTAGCAAATTTACATAAGAAAGGATATAATTTTGATGATTTTACTATTGAAACATATCTCAAAAAATTACGAATTGGTAAAAATCAAAGGGAGCTAGCATTGCAAAGCGACCCTCAAAACAAAAAACTAAACTTAGCGATCAAAAAAATAGAAGATCTTTTAAATATTTATAGAAAGAAAATTATTTTTACTACTCCTGAGTATGTATTGGACAAATACCAAGTAAGTATTGATATAGCAAGCACAAAAAGAAATGAAATTTTATTACAATCGTTGACTGACCAACTATTAAAAGCCAGGCAAGAGAGAGTGAAGATATTGAGTATGATGGAATTAAAGGAAAATAAAAATTATGATTTTATAAATGAAAGTGGTGATACTTTTGACAAACAATTTATCATCGACTCGATATCAAAAACAGACAGGCTGATAGCGTACTCGCGTGGAGAGATTGATGAAAAACTATTATCCGAAAATAAACCAATTAACCACTCATCTGTTACTAACACTAATAAAAAAACTATGAACGAAAAACCAATAATTGAACCTGAAATTTTTCTTCCTACACCTCAACCAAAATCATTAGATGTAACTGAATCGATCCAGTCAGCACATAATGAAGCAGTTGCTGAGACTGTAAAGGTAACAGAGGAAGAAATTAATGATTTTTTAAAAGTCATTCTTGCACATAAGGTAAGTTTAACATCACGTAAAAAGATGTTTAAATTTATTGCTGCCAAAAAAACTGTTTTTGACAAACTTACTGAGGAATTAAAAGATTCAAAAGATGAAATCGCAAAAACATCTATACAAAATACATTGCAATTATTGCAAAAACTTTACATAGAATTAGTTGACACTCAAATCAAACAAAGAGTTCCAGCTACAAAACGTACAGCAAATGTTGTTGAGAAAAAAGAACCAGAGGCACAACCTGTAATACCTTTAGCTGCAGCCTCTGAAACCGTTGCTGTAGAAACAAAAGTAGAGTATGTTCACACATCACTTAAGAAGAGAATTGGCGAACTTAAGACTCAGATAATGATTGATAGAAATGTTGATAAGGAAAAAATTAAACAAGAAGTGGAGAGCTATATAGTAAAAATAGAAACATTTATAAAAGATTTTGATACTGCCAATGATAAGGCTAAAGTAAAAGATTTTCAAAACACCTCATACAAATTAGCGACGACTGATTTGAAAGGATTAACAAGTCTTAGAGAATTACTAAATAAAGATGAGGTTGTTACACCTGAACCTGAGTCAACAAAGGCAGATACGGAACCAGAACAACCTTCAGAAGACGAAGAACTTATTAGAGCTGAGCTGAGTCACCTACTTTCACCACAACAAGCTGAACCATCTGGAGAAACAGAGCCTGAAACAGAACCGGAAAACAGTAAAGAGAAAAAAGGTCCTAGAGTATTCAATACCTACACAGAAGTTGTAAAAGCTATTATTGATAAAGACGAATTTGCTCGAGAGGTTTTTTTAAATCAACATTCTGAAATGGTGAATGATATGCAAAAGGAAATTGATCGTAGAAAAAAAGAAGGTGGCGCAGGAGCAGTAAATGAATTTATAACAAGACAGCAAGAAAATATTAATACATTGGTTACACAACTCGAAGCAACAAGAAGGGAGAATTTTGATGAGAATGGTAGATTGATAATCGCTTTGCAAAGTGATGTTCGAGAATTAGAAAACAAGAGAATGGAAGATAAAGCGAGTGAAGAACCTGAGCAAGATCAAAACACAGCTGCGTATACTAACTTAGAAAATAATCTATCACCAGAGAGGATTGAAACTCTAAAAACAAATCCTGATTTATACAAAAAAATCATAAAAGCTTTTGCTGATTACAATGATGCACTTCGAATCAACGCTTCTCCAGAAATTCTACTCCAGTGTCAAAGAGATATTGATAGACTGAAAACCAGATTTCAAAAATACGAACAAGATTTTGGTAAAGACGATTCAAATACTGAATTTACACCGATCAATTTATCAGAAGCATTGAGTGGTCGAAACTTAGCCATAATGCAATCAAATAAAGATTTATTCAACCGAACATTTGATACAGTTGAGTTGTATAATAATCAAATCAAAGGCGGAGCTTCGTTAGAGATTCTTTCACAATCAAGAAAGAAGGCACTTGATCTGCAACAAGAATTCAAACAATACAAACAAGAATTTCTTAAAAAATTAAAGTCAACTGAAACAGAAACTAAAAATAACAAGAAAAAACCAAATAGTGAATC
This sequence comes from Candidatus Parcubacteria bacterium, assembly GCA_043736035.1. Taxonomy (GTDB): domain Bacteria; phylum Patescibacteriota; class Minisyncoccia; order Phycocordibacterales; family CAIZLB01; genus CAIZLB01. The sequence continues at coordinate 10,331 of JAYTDF010000031.1, read as the reverse complement.
CTTTCATGAATTCGATGATGATTTTGAATTAATAGCAAAACGAGTAAGTAAAGATAGAAATCCTGAACTAAAAAATAACCCGGATGAAGAAAAGTCTTCTATTGATCCCACAAACATAGTATCGCCTGAAACTAAAGACGTACAACATGATGCAGAAACTCAACTATTCTTCACACAAGAAGGAAAGGACTACTCAAAAATAGCTGAAGATATAGGATTTGATACTTGGTTCTCAAGTATTGACAGTATTATAAAAGCAGAAAAGGTTCACATTAAAGACGAAATAAAAGATCTTGATGCATGGTATCAGTCATATCAAGAGTCTATTCCATATGCAAAAAAACTAGATACAATTTATACAGATATAGAAAAGACAGCCGGACAAAATAACATCACACTTTTAACTGCAGGAACAAAAATTGATGCACTGCTATTTGACCTGTATCGAAACGGTGATGAGGCTAAAGAAAAAATAGACAACTTATTTGCAGAATTTCAAGATTCAAAGAATAGAATCGCTCAAGCAGAGCAGCTTAAAAAATCAGATGAACTACGAACCAAAATCGAAGGCGAGAGATCTCAAGATGGAAAAACAAGAGGCCTTCGCGTTGATGAAGTAAAAACAATACTAGAAGCAAGAGGGAAGGAAAACACCAAAGAAAATATTGATGATTTGATTGTATTTTTACAAGACATCAATAATAATTACGATTATTATGCCAATGATAATGAAAATATAAAAGACGATATGATGTATTTGTACAAAAAATACCATGCTGCAAAAGGTAAATCTATAAAAGAAACCTCAAGCGGAGATAAAAAAGTAAAAAAATTAGGAATATGGAGTAGACTAGTGTCGAGTATTAATGCTTCTTGGCCATCAGATGTTGATGCTGTTGATTATAGCAACACAGTTGAGCTTATTAAAAAAGTAAGAGATCTGAACTTAGTAGACCGAAAAGATGGCCGTAGCGAAAAAGCAATGGAAAATAAATTAAAAATGGACAAACTTATATCATTATGCTTAGGACAAAAAGGATTATTAGTTGAACACCTTCAAAACCCAAAGAGTAATAAGGAAGCTGAATTCACAGATGAAGCCGATAAAGAGTCATTGAAACTATTTGATAGCATGATGAAAACATTTTTAGACTCAAAATATAGAGGGGTAGATGCCAAAATTAAAGCAGAGAAAATACTAGAGCAAGATGGAACAAGACCAGAAAGAACGCCTGAGGCTATAAAATCATCAATGGAAACACTATTCGATGATAGAGAGGAGATGAAAGTATTTGAAACAAAAGCAACCGCACAAGTATATAAAGAAGCACTTATTAACCTAGATATTGAATTAACAAATTTTCCAAAAACAGGGAAGCATCTAACAAAACTAGTTGAATTAGAAACAAGATACAATTTAATCAAAGACACATTGAAAGATGACGAGGATTCCGATGGTATGACAAAAGTAAACCTCGAGAAGGCTAATCTAAAGCTTAAAGAATTGGCCATAAGACACGCTGATAAGGATACCTATGGCGAACTTTCAAAAGAATTTAAAAATTACGACGAAATTATCAATTCACCAGTAGCTGAAAAAGCTGACAAAATAAAATATGTAAAAGAATTGATAGCAGTGCTAGAGGCACTTAAAGCAAAATCAGGTTCTAAAATAGTACAAAACTTTATATTAAATGGTACAATAAAAAAATATCAAGGTATATTAGTAACACTCAATAAATAAACATGTTAAGCCCACAAGATTTAGCTCAAAAAACCGCTGACGACATAGTCAAAAACCTTGAACCTAAGACAAGCAATGCGGTTTTAGATGCATTACAGCTACATTATCAGGTGCTAAATAAGACCCAACAATTGCACATAGATTTTTTGTCAGAATTTATAAAAAACCTGAAAACATTACAAAATAAAGATAAAGAATCATTGGATAGTCTAAAACAACAAGTTTTGACTCATGTGTTACAAAATCAAACAAACTAATTTATAGATGAACTACATAGACCAATTGAATACTGCACAAAAGAAAGCGGTAGTAAAAATCGACGGACCAATACTTATAATAGCTGGGGCTGGAGCAGGTAAGACAAAAACAGTTACAACACGTATTGTAAACTTAATACAAAAAGGCGTTCTTCCTGAAAGTATTTTAGCTATTACATTTACAAACAAAGCAGCAAAAGAAATGCGTGATCGTGTTCAAAGTATGATAGAAGGTGATAGAGATTTATTTGAAGTAATACGAAACAGACACCCTTTTCTTTCAACATTTCACAGTCTTGGAGTATATATTTTAAAAAATTATGGACACACACAAGGAATAAATAAAAATTTTACAATCCTGGATCGTGACGATAGTAGAAAAAAAGTAAAAGAAATACTGGTACGAAAAGGACATGATCCAAAAAAAGTTGAACCTTCAAAGATTTTAAATATGATTTCCAAAAATAAAGGAGAGAATATTACACTGGCAGAATATACAACAAAAGTTCTTTCAGGGCACGATGGTTTTTTGGGTGAAACTGTTCAAGCAGTATGGGCACAATATGATGCGGAATTACGTAAAGAAAAAAATGTAGATTTTGATGATCTTCTTACTTTACCAGTAAAAATAATGAAAGATCATCCAGAAATTAAACAAAAATTAAATAATCAATGGAAATATATCCACGTTGATGAGTACCAGGATACTAACCCTATTCAATACGAACTCTGTAAACTCCTTGCAGGTGAAGACAAAAACATCGTTGTGGTTGGGGATGCTGACCAAACTATCTACTCATGGAGAGGTGCAAACATTTCTCATATTTTAGAATTCGAAAATGATTTTCCTGGAACAGAGTTGGTATTGCTTGAAGAAAATTACAGATCAACTGCAAACATTATCGAAGCAGCGAACAATATTATCGAGAAAAATATTTATAGAAAAAAGAAAAATTTATTTACACAAAAAGAATCAGGTGAAAAAATAGAGGTCTATACAGGATTTGATGAGGTTGATGAATCTAGATATATAATCAGAAAGATAAAAGATTTAATACAGCAAGGAGCAGAGCCGAAAGAAATCGCGGTATTGTATCGCGCAAACTTTCAATCACGTGTATTGGAAGAATCATGTTTAATGTTTAATATTCCATATCAAGTTTTAGGTGTAAAGTTTTTTGAGAGAAAAGAAATCAAAGATATGATTTCATATCTGAAAGCTGCAGTTAATAGAGACTCTATCACCGACATAAAAAGAACAATTAATACTCCAGCAAGAGGAATCGGGGCAGTGTCGCTTATAAAAATCGTAGAGGATAGGATTAAAGATCTCACACAAGGTACACAAATCAAAGTGAGAGAATATTTTGCATTACTTGATGTTATTGCCGAAAAAGTAAAAACAGAAAAACTGTCTGAGGTTTTCAAATATATATTTAAAAACAGTGGTATTGAAAAATCATATCTCACAAAAAATGAGGATGATTTAGAAAAATTAGAGAACATTAAAGAGCTTATCTCTCTAACTACAAAATATGATGGTTTTGATCCTGACGAAGCGTTGAGTCTGTTTCTTGAAGAAACATCACTCATGTCAGATCAAGACGAACTCGACAAAAAGGATCAGCAAAACAAAGTGCGTTTGATGACAGTACACGCATCAAAAGGGCTTGAGTTTGAATATGTATTTATTGTTGGGATGGAAGAAAGCCTATTTCCATATGAGAGAATGAACGAAGCAAGTGCTGATCGAGATAACGAAGAGGAAAGGAGACTCTTTTATGTAGCAGTGACAAGGGCAAAAAAGAAATTACACCTATCAAATGCTATAATACGAACAATATTTGGAGCAAGACAGGTTCGAACTATATCGAACTTTATCAAGGATATTAATGAAAATCTATTGGAACATAACGATAATACAACTTTTAACAAAAATTACGGAAATAACAACATTGGTGGTAAGCGGGACTTACTAGACTTATCTGAAATAGACTGGTAAATTAAAGGTAAATATGGAATATCACTTAGAAGCTAAAAAGTCATTGGGTCAAAATTTCCTTAAAAATAAGACTATTATTAAGAAAATTGTTGAGGAAGCTCGTCAATATATAGGTGAAAATACAAATATCATAGAAATTGGACCTGGAACAGGGGAGTTAACTGCTGAAATACTAATGGTTTTCCCTAAAAACAACCTTATTTGTATTGAAGCAGACGATAGAGCAATACCTCTTTTGAACGACCGTTTTAAGGAAAATAAGAATTTAACTCTTATACATCAAGATATTCGTACTTTTGACATTGATTCCGAAGAGAATAAGAAAATAGCCGCAGATTACATAATCATCGCCAATATACCCTATTATTTAACAGGTTTTATCTTTAAAAAATTCTTAGAGGCTGAAAATCAACCAAAAACCATGATCCTAATGGTTCAAAAAGAGATTGCAGATCGAGGAATTGATAAAAAGATGAGTTTATTCTCATTAGGTCTTAAAACTTATGGTGAACCGTATATCTTTATGAAGGTTTCAAAGAGGAATTTCGTACCCGCCCCTAAAATCGACTCCGCAATTTTGGTTATCAAAAACATCAATAAAGATATTTTTAACAAAGAACTTAACCACAAAGATCTAGAAAAAAAATATTGGGAAACTGCAAAAAAGGCCTTTAATGGAAAAAGAAAACAGCTTGGACACACCCTTAAAATCAACGAAGAAAAATATAAAACTGAAAGACCAGAGAATATCACACCGGCAGATTGGATTTATATAACAAAATTGTTATATAATAACAACAATGCATAAGAAGACTTTAAATATTATCTCGATTTGTTTGGTAGCGCTAGTAATAGTTTTTTCAATTACACACAAAACTAAGATTAATCTTTTTAATTCTGATAATGTCACAGTAAGTGAAAATGGAAAAATCTTAACTAAGGCTGATCAGTATCAAGCAAATATTCTCGAAACCATCTCTGCAGAGAATATAAAAAATTTCAAAGAATTTGCTAAAACTTTTGAAAAAAATAGTGGTGACAATGTAACTGACGGATTGTCTAAAGATATTTTTACTCAATATATAAAATATAATACATCGGGTGAGATTAAACCTGATGAAGTTTTAAATGCTGCTCAAAATGTGTTAAAAAATAAAACTGAGACAAATGGTGCAGTGTCATATGCAAATATTAAACCTGTTAGTTCAACCTCAGAAAACTTAAAGATATACGGTAATAACTTGGCAATAATCCAAAATGGGGTAAATGCAGGAATCGCTTCGTTAGGTAATAAAACTAATAAAACACCTTATATTGCAAGTATTTTTATGAAAGCATCAATACTTATGACAAGTACCATTGTGCCAGAATCATTGGCAGAAAGTCACATACAATTAATAAACGGATATAAAAAATATAGTGAAGGCTTAACTATGTTAGATCAACAAAATAGCGACCCTGCAAAAGCACTCCTCGGTTTAAATAAAGCTAAAGAAGCCACAAATGAAATCTTATTGAGTTTTGATAAAATTAAAAAAACTATTATACTTAATAAAGATAAGGTAAATTTTATATCAACTGATCCAGGATTTATATTTTTATCAAACAACTAATGAATCCACACATATACATGAAAAAAATAATAAGTTCATTGCTTATAGTACTTATAATAGCTTCAACAACGGTTGAAGCTGCTGTAACTATTGGCAGTACCGGGGATGCTAATAATTTGGATAGTACAACATATGTACCACCAAATAATAAAGCAGTGCCAGTCACGCCAGCAAATATACTAGTAGGAGGTAATCAAGCAGGGGCACAAAATACAGGATTAGGAAATCAATATGACTCAAGAAATCTAAACCAGGTCGAGGTGAACAGACAAATTCAAAATAGTACACTTGCAACAAAAGCAACCACAACCACGACACAACAAGCAAATCCAGCATCAAAGGGGGCAACCGGTATAGCAAGTTGCTTAGGTTCACAAATCCTTGCTCAAGCCATCGTTGGAGCAGCAACAAAAGTTGCTAGTGATTTGATAGGTGGAGCAACTGATACGCTATTAAATGTACCAACTGCCGAAAGTGGAAGTGTTGGTGGAACAATAAAGACCGATGTGAGTGCAAAAGTGGGTACTAATGTTTCTATATTTGGTATAGGTATTCCAGCTTTTCCGAGTTGGGACTCTATGGGCTATTGTATTGTAAATACTATGATTATCTATATCGCTGATTCAACAATACAATGGATAAACACAGGATTTGAAGGTAATCCTGCCTTTTTAAACAACCCTAATCAATTTTTCGAAGACCTTGCCAATCAAGAGAAAGTGGCATTTTTACAAGGTTTAGCATATGGAGTAAACTCTAGTGTCTGCGGAGTCTTTAAGAACTCTGTCGTTTCAGCAATATTGAGTCGATACGGTAAAAATCAGCAAAATATGTATGGACAACAAGGATATCAAAACGGTGGATATAATGGTGGGTATGGTGATGGATATGGGCAAAATGGAGCAATGAATGCTTGTCCTTTTGATCAAGCACCTGGAAAATTAAACGCATTTATGACAGGAGGGTTTAATCAAGGTGGAGGATGGGATACATGGTTCCAAGTTACTCAAAACCCAATGAGTAACCCATATGATACGTATTTTGCTGCTAATGATAGAATAAATCAACAAGTTCAGGCTGTACAACTCAGTCAAAACAGAGAGCTTAATTGGAACAATGGATACCTGAGTTTTAGAAAATGTGAAAATGGTGAAAAAGATAAGAGTAAATGTTCTATCACTACACCAGGTACAGTAATACAAAACCAACTTAACTCAACCTTAAACCTTGGTAAAAACAGACTTGTGTTGGCTGAAAAATTTGACCAAGTGGTAACAGCAGTTGTTGATCAACTCATAACCGTAGCAATAGACAAAGCGTTGGATCAGAATTCATACAGTTCAAATCAAGGTTCAGATCAATACAGTAATTCAAATCAATACAACAATCAGTATAATGCTTTTAGTACATCCACTTATGTTCAACCACAATATATACCGTTTGGAACAACAACGTATGCAACAACTACACGTGGTAGAATAGTTTATTAAAATTAATTTAATTTATTAAATTAATTGTAGTATACTATATGTAAATATGCGTATACATAATTCTCTACGAAATAATTTTTTAGGTGTGCTTCTGTTGTTGGTTTTGGTGTTGCCGAGTGTGGTTGGAGCGATTGACTATAACAAAAATTCAACCTTTCCACCCAAAACAATAGATCAACCATCTACAAAAATTATCAGAGATTCATCAGGTAGCTCAATAGGTTACAACTCGATGGGGTCATCTCTTAAAAATAGTATTAACTTCGCACTTAAAAATAACGCTGTTGCATTAACTGGAAAAACACTAATTAACACAGGGACTGACTTAACAGGTGCACAAAAAATCCTTTCTGAGAATGGTGTTGATATCAAGATTGACACAATTTCAAAAACAGGAACTGTTTTAGGTGACAATGTTAGTTATAATTTATACAGAAAAAATTACACTAAAGTCACAGAAACAGAGATGGATACTGATGTTAAAGAAGAAATATGGGCAAAATATAAAAAAACTAATCCTGATATTGACATAAATACAAATACAATATCTAGAAGAAACTCAGGTGATGTTACAGAATACAGTTATGTAGACAAAAATGGTGTAAGTAGATTAATAATGACAGCAACAAAGAAAGGGGAGTTATATGTAGTCAAAGGGCAAGGGGTTGATGAAAAAAATAATTATGATGAGTTGACAAAAATAAGAAATTCCGTGGACACATTTGAAGGAAGAGAATCTGGTACAACAGAAGGTAACATAACCAGACTGTACAACCTAACAAAAGACCAAGAGAAGCTTGGTGTTGATACCGCAACCCTACAACAGGAAATTCAAAATCTTAACGAAGACCTGAGTCAAGCAAAAACACAAGAAGAGAGGGATAGGATTACTGCAGCAATTGCGACCGCACAAAAATCATTAGATGGAGTCTTGGACAAAAGTCAGCAGACAATTAACGCAAGAAATCAAGAATTACAGAGGATAGCCGGTGCACAACAAACCGCCACAAACTCATGTGACCTAAGAAGCTTTTCCTTTTTCGATTGTACCCTAAGCATCGTCGGCTGGCTTACAAACATCATCTTCAAACTCACATCATTTCTTGCCTACCTCGCCGGAACACTATTTGACTACTCTCTCGAACTCTCAATCAACTCCGCACAATTTTTCAAAAAACTTGGAGTGATCGAAGTAACCTGGTCTTTCATAAGAGACATCTTAAACATGACCTTTATCTTTATCCTCCTCTGGACCGCAGTACAGATACTGATAGGAAATGATGCTAAATACAATGCCAAACAAGTTTTAACTAAAGTTATCATTGTAGCCATACTTATTAACTTCAGTTTATTTGCTGCCAAATTAATGGTTGATGGATCAAACATCGTTTCACTCAAAATATACGAGACTATGAAGTCAAATGCCGAAAGTACAGATGCAACAATCTCCGAACGTATAATGAACACTGTTGGACTATCAACCCTGTATAACATTACAGATATATTTACTGAAGATAAAACAAAAGTTACGAGCGGTTGTGCCAATAATCCTGGAGCATTGATTACCATATCAGTTATGGGTTCTATATTCTTGATTATACTTACCCTTGCTCTCGGTCTTGCGGCAATACTATTTTTAGTACGATTGGTGAATATAATAATTTTATTTATAAAATCACCTCTATGGGTTTGGGGATATGTATTACCAGGAAATGCATCAATATCGAAACTTAAAGATGAATGGTGGTCACAAATGAAGCATGTACTTACGTTTCCTATTGCATACTTATTTTGGATGCTTGTTGCTGTTATTATTTTTGATAGTTTAGGATCAGCAAGAGGTACAGGTGGAGGATTGTTAAATATTATTTGTACAGCACCAGGTACTCAAAATGGAGGCGCAGGAGAGATGATATCTCTTGTGGCAATATTTTGTATCGTTATTATTTTCATGATGAAGGCAATAGAGTATGGGGTGAATCATGCAGTAGGACCCCAAGGTTCTGTGGGTGGGGCATTTTCAAAAAATTGGGCAAATAAATTTGCAGGGTATCAGACAGCGATGACTCGAGGGTTGGCGAAGAAGGCGGGGAATGGAGCGTTGGCTGTGGGTGGAATGTCTGTTGGGGCTGCAAATAGAGGATTGTTGTTCGCAAAGGATAAAGCAGGACGAGTTGGAGGAGCAGGTATTGGAGGTGTAATCGGAGCCATCAGAAACAAAGACAAGGAAGGTCGCTGGGAAAGTTTTAAAGATGGTGCGGCTCATGGAGGTATAACAACAAAAGAAGCATTGAGAGATATGGCTCGGGTTGCAACTGCGAAAGCAGCAGCAGCGGGTCATGGTAAACTAGCAGGGTTAGCAGCCAGAACAGCAAGCAGATACAACGATCCAAAAAACAGCGATGGTAAAACAAGAAAAGAATTAGATACTGAGAGGTCTGCAGGCAGAGTAGCGTCAGCCGAAAGAAAATATGACGCGATTAATGAAGGAACAAGGATTGATACATTCAAAGAATGGAAAAAGAAAAATCCTCAAGGTACAGTTGATAAATATAAAGAATATGCTGAAAAGAATATGGTGTCCCGAATCGAGGGGATGTATGGAAAAGGTATTCCATTATTGCCAGGAAAAGGTGGCAAAACACATATTGAAAACCTAAAGAAAGCGGCACTGATCGATTACAAAGAAAATCTAAAAGATAGCAACGGAAACGATGTTATAGACCCTACTGATCCAGCAGGAAAACGAATAATGCAAGTTGATATGGTAAGATTTAATGAAAATGCAATGTATAACGGGTTGAAAGAAATGAGAACGCATGAAACTACTGCAGAAGCTATAGCTATAAAAAAGAAAGGAATAAGGATGTATGCAGGCACAATAGCTAAAGCAGAAATAGAAGCGATAGCAAAGAAAGAAAAAGTTGGTGAGGCAAAAAGCAGAAGTAAATTGAGTGATGAAAGTAAATCTGAATCTTTGAAAAAAACAATTAGCAGCCTACAGGCAAAAATTAAAAAAATGCCGACTGATACTGATATTCTAAACTCAGTTAATGGATATGTTCCGTATTCAGGAACAGGTGACAATGAAGACACTGTAAAGAAACTAAACACAGCATTAAATGATTACACCCATGCAACCACACAAGCACAGAGAGATGTTGCAAAAGAAGCGATAGAAAAAGCTCACGAAGCCCATAAAGAACATGTTGGAAAACAAACAGC
>JAYTDF010000030.1:0-3702 GCA_043736035.1 Candidatus Parcubacteria bacterium | reverse complement strand
CAGGGGTGGAAAGGCTGAAGGAACACAACCAAAAGTAGAGCAGCCAAGGAAAACAGAGCAAAGAATGGATCAATCAAGATCTGAACCCAGACGGGATGATAGGCCTCGAGATATGCATCACGAGCCTCGTCGTGAGCCTCAAAGAAGCGAGATGAGAGAGATGAGAACTGATCGACCACGAACAGAATCAAGACCTATGGACCGTCCTGTGCCGGTCCACAATCCGTTTAAAATCGCTTTTAAAGAAATAGAAGAGCCAAAAGTTGAAGTCAAAAAAACCCCAATTCTAGAAGATGTAATTAAAGTACCAGAGATATCATTTGAGACAATAAAGATAGAAAAAAAAGAGATAGACGAAAATACACTTAAAAACGTTTTAGGTTTGAAGGAATAATCTTGTCAAGAGTCTTGTCAAGAAAGATGCGTCCATGACGCTCAAATAGTTTGTGGACAATGAAGGAAAGAACAAATACAAATACGATTATAGAAATGAACGACACATAAAGAGGAATATTTTTTATATCTGCATAAGTAAAAAGTATTTTACCTATTTGATGATGCAAAAGATATACGGGATATGTCAGTAATCCTAGTATATTTACGTATTTATTGTTTGGAATCTTGAGTATGTTTAATGATATAAAAAGAAAGACAATATAAAATGACAACATATATATAGCTATTGTTGTTGGGTTAAAAGGAACACCATAACCCTCACTCAAATAAGGTATCCTTCTGAAGGTAAATATAAGGGACGCTAAAAGCGTGTTACATAATGCAAATATCCTCCAATTAGTTAAGCCTTTTTTGTATATCTTATAAAAAATAACTCCAGCTATAAAGTTCGGTATCCATGTTATCTCTGAATCAACAACAAGTGGAACAAAAAGCAAAACAACAGACAATAGGATTGCCAATGGTTCTATGTCTTTAAATTTTTTAAATAATAATAATATGAAAATAACTAAGTAAAACTTCATTTCAATAAACAATGTCCAGTATGTTCCATCAAGCGGATCTGCATTGAAAAAGTCTGGTATCATAGTCATACTGGCCAAAAAACGAGGCCAAGATAGATCTGAGTTTATAAGATATCCGCCAAAAAAAAGAAACAAACTTGTTATGATTGCACATATCCAAAACACAGGGTAAAGGCGGCCTATACGTGATTTGAAAAAACCATATGCATTACGCCCTTCCGCGGACAATGATATGACAAATCCTGAGATTATAAAAAATAAGTCAACTCCAAGATATCCATATTGAACCAATGGTCTTATTGAAGGTATGTCAACATATGCTATATCTCTATAGTAAAAAGAAAAAATATAGTGATATACAACCACAAAAGCAGCAGCTAAGAAGCGAAGTGTGTTTATAGAGCCTATTTTAGGGCTTTGGAGGCTTGTTTTGGAGACTGTCTGAGTGCTATTTTGGGTAATATTTTCTATTGTCATGTCTATTTTTTAGGATATCAAAAAAGAAGGTTTACGTCTATGTTTGGGCTATATGCCTATAATCTTGATACGATTAGATAAAAGTGTGGCTCATTTTAGGTTGTTTTGTGGCTCATCATGAGCTACAATATAGACCACAATGAGCCACAAAATAACAAATAGACAAAAAACAATAGTAAATCAATTTACCTACGAAAAAGAGTATAAAATAGGAGATATTCAATTATTTCATGATCTTGAAAATATATCTCTAGCAACCCTAAAGAGAGATTTGTCCATACTTACCAAAAGTGGATATATTTTACTATCTGGTGAAAGTAGAAGTAGCTCTTACGGATTAAGTAGTAAAGGTTTAATACATAGAGATATACAAAATTCTCCTGTATATCAAAATACCACAATAAACTCATACAATTTTGATTTATTTTCTATTTTAGAAAAGGAAAATCTTTTCACTGATGACGAATTTGGTTTACTTAATGATGCTACAGAAATATTTAAAGAAAATTCAAAAAATGCCACAGATACAATTTTCAAAAAAGAATTGGAAAGATTTATAATAGAGTTATCTTGGAAATCATCAAAAATAGAAGGAAATACATATACACTACTAAACACTGAGAGGCTTATACGAGAAGGTATAGTGTCAAAAGAAAACACAGAAAACGAAACTATTATGATACTAAACCATAAGAAATCATTCTCATATATTTTAGAGTGTGAAGATATTTTGTCATTTAGAGAGTTGGAAAATATACATAGGTTACTTGTAGAGGATTTAGGTATAAATCATGGCATAAGAAAAGCTGGAGTTGGCATAACTGGAACAAGGTATATTCCTTTAGGGATTAGGGCCAGTATTGAGGAAGAGACAAGGCGAATGATAGACGTTATTAAAAGTAAAGAGGATTATTTCTCTCGGGCTTTGATAGCAGTATTGTGTATTAGTTATTTGCAGTCATTTGAAGATGGAAACAAAAGAACAGCTAGAATATTTGCAAACGGTATACTTGTAAAAGGTGGGCTTGCACCTCTGTCATATCGTGATATCGATGAAGCTAAGTACCGCGAAGCGATGCTTGTATTTTATGAGCAAAACTCTATCGAAGCTTTTAAGAAAATATTTGTAGAGCAATATGTTTTTTCATGCCATACATATAACATAGCTGGGGCATTGAGGTAGTTCTGTTTTGATATATTATTGTAATGTATAATGCATTAACAACCGTTCTTAATGCATTATAGTTGATTCTAATGCATTAAACTAAATTCAACTAGGTCGAGATAAAGTTTTTTAGGATAAAAATCATGTTTTTAATAATAAAATTTTTTCTACAAAATCTATAAAAAATAATGTAAATTATACTTTTTTATTGACTTATAAAAATGTTGCTTTGTTGTTCTAAAGAAATTTGACCAAAGGTTTTTTGTCTATATAATTATCAATATGAATCAAGAAATGAAACAAGCCTTTGAAGGCATAAAAACCCACATAGATACACAGATCTCTCTTGTAAGAGAAGATATGTTTTCACTCAACACATCTTTAAGAGAAGATATGAATATTATGAATATATCTTTAAAAGATGAAATAAAAGACGTAGAAACTCGTATGACAAACAAGATGGTTGAACTGGCTGATTCCATGATTGAATCGTTAGAAGATACTAAGGTTGAATTACGTAGTGAGATTAAGGAGAGTTCAGATAGTCTGAGAACTGAGTTAAAAGGTGATATAGACAATCTTCGTACAGAGTTAAAAGACGATATTTTAGATACTAAAATAGAGCTTAAAAAAGATATAGCTGACTCTGCTTTCGCGATAAGAAAGAGTATAGTATCTCAACATGATTTTTCTTTGCTGACAAAAAGAGTTGATGTGCTAGAGAGGTAGTTTATAGCTGTATCCAGGTTTTTGGTAATATATCGAACTCTGAGGCGGTTTTGAGGGCGGTCCATTGGGTTGGTGCTATGACTATTTTATGAGGGTTCTTATTTAGATATGCTCCCCACCAAGAAAAAGTTGAGTTCGCTATGATGTTGTGTGAGCATTGGCTCATGAGATATAGCTCTTCGACCTCTGTTATGTTCGAGTTTGAGACAAATATAGCATTGTGTATATCAAGATTGTTCTGAACCCATTGCATGTCATCTGAAAATACAAAAAAGAAAGGGTTAGGTATTTTTGATTTTATATGATGCATAGCTTTATAATAATACTCAGGAAGGCAAGTTGAATGATGAA